>JANODH010000287.1:0-12228 GCA_031412595.1 Sphingomonas sp.
CCGACACCGTGGCCTTCGCGTGGGCCCTGCTGCGCTGCGGAACTTCAGAGGATCTCGAACGGGAGCCGGACCGACGCCTCCGGCTGACGATCGGGCTGCGCAATCCCGATCGATTCCAAAGCATTTCGGCTTTTTCGCCGATCGTTTCGCCAATGCATTGTCCGTGGGGCGAAAAAGCGCTGACAGGCTACCTGGGCGCGGACCGCGACACATGGCGCGAATATGATGCCTGCGCGTTGATCGAAGACGGCGCGCGCGTGCCCGCCTTGCTGATCGATCAGGGTGGTGCGGACAATTTCCTCGAAGAACAACTGAAGCCGCATTTGCTGTCGCGCGCGTGCGACGATGCAGGCATCGATCTGACGCTCCGGATGCAAGCGGGCTATGACCACAGCTATTATTTCATCTCGAGCTTCATGACCGATCATTTGCGCTGGCACGCCGAACGACTAAAGCCCGCGCGATGACTCACACCCAACCCCTGATCGTCGGCATCGGTGGCACGATGACCAGCAACAGTTCCTCTGAACGGCTGATGCGTCATGTTCTGGCACAATGTGAGGCGGCAGGCGCCGATGCACTCTGTTTCGACGGCGCTGCGCTCGACTTGCCGATGTACGGCTATGGCACGCCACGCACCGACAAGGCAGTTGCCCTGATCGATGGTTTGCGCCGCGCCGACGCGGTTGTGATTTCGTCGCCGGGTTATCATGGGACTGTTTCTGGCCTGATCAAGAATGCGCTCGACTATGTCGAGGACATGGCAAAGGATGCGCGCCCCTATTTCGAAGCGCGCGCGGTTGGCCTTATCTCTGTGGCGGCGGGATGGCAGGCCACTGGCACGACGCTTGCGACGCTGCGCAGTATCGTTCACGCGCTGCGCGGCTGGCCGACGCCGATGGCCGTGACGGTCAATTCGGTTCAGCCCGTCTTTGCCGATGACGGCACTGTCAGCGATCCGACGTTGCTGACACAGCTCGACATTTTGGCGCATCAGATGATCGGATTTACGCGGATGCGCGCACTCGACGATCTGGCGCGGATAACGGCAGGCACAGGCGCGAGCGAATAGCACTTGACCTTCGCGGCGCGCCGTCCGACGCTATCGTCATGAGCAGCAATCCAACCGATCCGATGGCATTCTTTCGCGATGCCGTTTCCCAATGGGAAAAAATGGCGAACGACTTCGGGGGCCAGTTCATGGGCAGGCCTGAAACAGCGCAAGCGATGCATCAGGCAACAGGCCTCGCACTGAAAGCGCAGCAAGGCGCTCACGAAGCCATGGCCAAACTGCTCTCTGCGGCTAACATGCCGAGCAAGGCCGACGTCGAGGCGCTCGGTATTCGCATGGCCGCAATCGAAGCAGCGCTCGGCCGGATTGAAGCCGCCATGACGACTTCGACGACCACAAGCGCCGCGCCGAAGCCCAAGCGGACGCGCAAACCCGGCGCATGAGCGATGTCACCGACCCGCTTGAACTTGCGCGGACCGAATTCGATCGCGCGATGCAGCGCAACATCAAGGGGCTGGGCTATTTCACGTCGCCCGATCCGGTGCTTGGGGCAAGCGCCAAGGACACGCTGATCGCGCGGGGAACGCTGCGACTTTACCATTATCGGCCGGTTGTCGACGACGTTTACCGTGTGCCTGTTTTGCTTGTCATGGCGACAACCAATCGCGGTTATATCTTCGATATGGTGCCGGGCCAGAGCTTCGTCGAATTTCTGCTGACGCGTGGTTACGACGTTTTCATGATCGACTGGGAAGCGCCTGGTGCCGGTGAACAGGCGCTGGCCATGGAGGACTATATCCTCGATTTCCTGCCCGCCTGTGTCGCGCGGGTAAAAGCCGAAAGCGGCGAGCCCGATCTCAGCATGATCGGCTATTGCTTCGGCGGTGTGCTGTCGCTCCTCTGGGCCGCGCTGCACCGCGACGCCGGTCTCAAAAATCTGATAACGTTTACCACGCCGGTCAATTTCAAGGCGATGGAATCGTTCCAGGCTTGGTCCGATCAGCGCTTTTTCAATGTCGATCAGGTCGTTGAAACCTTCGGTAATTGCCCGGCCGAAATGCTTTACACAGCATTCTCGATGCTCCGGCCCGGCGCACAGGTGGCGGGCAATATCAGGCTTTGGGACAATATGTGGAACGATGAATTCGTCAAAAGCTACCGCATGTTCGATCGCTGGGCTGTCGACATGCTGCCGCTGGCAGGCGAGTATTTCCGCCAGACGACCAAACAGCTGATGTGGGGCAATGATCTCTACGAGCGGCGTATGACTGTCGGCGGGCGCACAGTCGACTTGTCGGCGATCACTGAGCCCTTCATGCACGTGACCGCCGAGCACGATCACATCGTTCCGGCCGCAGCATCCGCGCCGCTGATCGACATGATCGGATCGGTCGACAAGCAAGCGGTCGTGCTGAAAGGCGGGCACGTCAGTCTGGTCGCCGGCGCCAACGCTGTTCGTCGGCTGTGGCCGCAGATCGATACTTGGCTGGGAGAAAAGAGCTTGTGAAGACGCTCGAAATCGACGGTCGAAAAATTGAAATTCGTGCATTCGAACGCAACGACGTTGTTGCCGTCGGCCAGTTTGCGGCCGCCCTGCCAGCCCATGACTTGCTGTTTTTAAGCCGTGATATCCAGCATGCCCGCGTTATCGAAGCCTGGGCTCAATCCATTGCGGACGGCGATATCGACAGTCTGATTGCTATCGACGGCGACACAGTTGTCGCAACAACGGCAATCGTCCGTGATTCTGCGAGCTGGTCGCCGCATGTAGCCGAAATCCGAGTGCTGGTTGCGCCAAGCGTTCGCGGGCATGGCCTTGGCCGTATCCTGCTTGACGGCAGTATTGCGCTGGCAACCGAACGTGGCGCAACCAAATTGATTGCGCGGATGACGCCCGATCAGCGCGGCGCCATTGCTTTGTTCGAGGAATCCGGCTTCCGCGGCGAAGCCATGCTGCGCGATCATGTGCGCGATCGCGACGGCAATGTCTTCGATCTCGCAATCCTCGCGCTTGACACACGCCGTGCGCGCGATGCGAAAACGTCATGGGGCTTTGACGCTGCCAACTGACAATATCGCTGGACAAGTGCAACCTTTCGGGCAGGATGCTGGTTCTTAGCCTGAACAGTATTCGCTGCGGGTGGGGAGCAGGAGCAAATTTCAGTGCAGTCACAAGCAGATAACACCACCCGTCCGCCATCAGCCATTTTGGCGTTGACCGAATTACCCCGTGCGGTTGCCGAATTGGGGACGCTACCATGGGCAGCACCGCTTCTTTGGGCCGCACCGCGCGGCGACGGCCACCCCGTTCTCGTTCTCCCGGGTTTCACGACCACCGACCGCTCAACAGGCATCTTGCGCCGATATCTGACCCGAATGGGGCATGATGTTCACGCATGGGAACTCGGTCGCAATCTCGGTCCACGCGCGATCGGGCGTCAGGGCGAAAAATTGATTGCGCGCCTCGAAGAAATCCACGGCACGACCGGCAAGAAAGTGTCGCTTGTCGGCTGGAGCCTCGGTGGGATACTGGCGCGCCAATTGTCGCGACGCCGCCCCGATCTCGTTCGTCAGATCGTGACGCTGGGATCACCGTTCGCAGGCGATCCGCGCTCGACCAATGTTTGGCGGCTCTATGAAATGATGTCGGGTCAGCGAATGAAAGACCCCGACACGCAGGCGCAGCTTGCCGAAAGTTTTGAAGCGCCACCGGTGCCGTCGACCGCGATTTTCTCGAAATTTGATGGCATCGTTGCTTGGAAAAGCTGCATCGAGCCGAAATCGGACACGACCGACAATATCGAGGTTCCCAGCAGCCACTGTGGCCTCGGCGTCAATCCGGTCGTGCTCTTTGCGGTTGCCGAACGACTTGCACAGGCAGACGGCGCGTGGAAGCCCTTCGATCGCAGAGGGCTGCGGATGTTGCTATATCCATCCTCGGGACACGAAAACATTCATTGAGGCGCGGGCATGGAGCCCGAACCTCAGTCCTTTTTAGGGCGCCATGCCGCCATCGTGTCGCGTCCGAATTGCGCGATCATGTCGCCGACTTCGCGCACGTGCGTCATCGATCGTGCGCCTTGTTCTTTCACGAAGTCGGCCTGGATCTTGGCGAGCTCCTGAACCGATTTCACGCTTGCAGCCGAGCGCATGGCAGCGAACGCCGCGCGCGTATTTTCCTCGGCGTGATCGATCACTTTACTGTTCAAAGCCGCAGCATTCGATGCCGCCTTCTCGGTCGCTTCCTTGATCGATTTGCCGGCCTTCTTGACGGTATCGGCCGCCTTTTCGGACATCTTTTCGGTTTTCTCAGTCTTTGCCATCATGCTTGCTCCTTGATCCTTCTTGGCTTCGAAACCTTTACGGCGGGTTTAACCGGCGCCTGTGCTGCTGCCAACAACGTGTCGAAAGATGCCTGCAATGCATCGGCATATGCCGAAGGATCGGGCATCATATCGCGATCGCAGGTAAAGCTGATCGCGATTTCGTCGACGTAGGAATAAATCGTGTTGATCATGCCCATCGAGTCGAAAATCGGGCCCAGCCCCATCATCTTGACCATTTTTGCACCGCAAAAATACAGCGGAACGCGGCTCCCGGGCACATTGGTCGCGACCACGTTGAATACCGGGGCGAGTGCGTTGGCGACACCCAAACGGGTATAGAGCCGCGCGCCCAGGCCGGCGAGGCCCGATGGGATCAGCTGCGAATAATCGGTCAGTGTGCGCGCGCCGACGGCATTGGTCAGCCCCTTGGAATTGATGGCGTCCAGATGGATATGCGCCAGCCGCTCGAGCGGGTCCTCGATATGCGTGCCGAGGCTGACGACCATCGCCGAAACCAGATTGCCGAGGGCTGCCTTTTCACCTTCCTGCCGCACCGATATCGGCGCCATCGCAGTGAGGCTAAGATCGGGAAGTTCGTCCTTTTCATTGAGGTAATGCCGCAAGCCGCCGCCGATGATTGCAAGAATGACATCGTTGACTGTTGCACCCGGCACAGCATCCTTGATTGTGCGGACACGATCGAGCGGAAAGGCAGCCGCATCGAAGACCCGGTGCGACGATACTTTTGCATTGAACCGCGTTTTAGGGGGCGTCCGCGCGCCTGCGATCGACAAATCGCCCTTGCTTATTTCAGCTGCCAGTCGCGCAATGCCGGGCACCGATCGGACGACGGTTTCGAGATACTTTTGCGGCTGTCGCAGGGCATTGAAATAGCCGCTGATGATGAGTTCGCTGATGCCCGGCTTGACGTCGGGCTTCCAATCTTCCTCGGGATAGCGGTCGGCCTTGTCGGGCGAAAGATCGTGGACGGCAGCAGACATTTCCACGCCCGACATCCCATCGATCGCGGCGTGATGCACTTTCGACACGAGCGCGAAACACCCCTTGGGAATGCCTTCGATATTGTCGAGCCCCTCGACAATGATGAATTCCCAAAGCGGCTTGGTCAGATCCATCGGCCGCGAATGCAACCGCGCCACCTGAATACACAGCTGCCGCCAGTCACCCGGTGCCGGTAGCGCAATATGGCGGATGTGATACTCGATATCGAAACCGGGATCCTCGATCCAGTATGGATGATCGAGATCGAACGGCACGCGCACGAGCCGCTGGCGAAACGGACGTGCACCGCCAAGGCGGCTTTCGACGAATTTTAGAATGTCTTTGAAGCGAACGAAGCCGCCCGGTGCGGTCGACGGGTCGTAAATGCCGACCGAGCCGATATGCATCGGCGTTGACGGTGTTTCCATGTAAACGAAACTGGCGTCCTGACCGCTCAGCTGCTGCATTGCATTCTCCCCGTGCGCTTGATGGCGCATCAATTTCACTCACATGCTGGACCGGATCGAGAAGCGGGGCAAGAGCCAGCGCGCACCTTGACTCGGCCCAAAGCGAGAATGCGTTCGCGTCGTCGCAGAATTGTTTCGCATTTATGGCAATCTCGGGTAAGCCCTATGACGAAAGCGGCAGGCCCGTCGCTGGATATTAAACAATGGCTTCAATCCGTCCCGTCCAACGAATTCAGCAAAATGTTCTGGCTATCGGCGAACGTCGCCTTTTGACGTGGCTCGCTGCGCGCATGCCGCCGTCGATTACACCCGACCGGCTGACAAGCATCGGGTTCACGGGCGCTGCGCTTGTTGCGACCGGCTATGCTTTGAGCTTTTTCCACACCGGCTGGCTATGGCTGTCGGTCGTCGCTTATTTCATCAATTGGTTCGGGGATTCACTCGACGGCAGCCTTGCGCGTTTCCGCAAGATCGAACGGCCAAAATTCGGCTATTTCATCGATCACAGCACCGACGCTTTAGGCAATATGCTGATCATGATTGGGCTGGGCTTGAGCCCGTTCCTGCGGATGGACATCGCCATGTTCGGCCTTGGTGCGTATCTGCTGCTATCGATTCACACTTTCGTGGCTGCGCGCGTCGTCGATGAATTTCGCTTGTCTTATGTCGCTGCCGGACCGACCGAACTTCGGCTCGTCCTGATTGCGATGACGCTGTGCATGTTTGCGATGGGCCCGGGCCTTGTCGCAGGCACCAGCGTCTCACCATTCGATATCTTTATCGGCGGGCTGGGTGCGATCCTCACGATATTGTTCGTCGTGCAAACTGCACGCACGGCTAGGCAGCTACTTCGCCTGGGCGAATAGCTTATTTGCCAAAGCCGAAGACGTCCTGGTGATAAACACCGTCTTCGATCAACCCTTCGAGCCAGGTCGATCCGCTTAGATGGTCACCGCCGGTTTTCTCACCGTGGATTTTGATGAGCGTGTCGCGGACCGCAGGCGCCATATAGCGCCCGTCGCCACACAAGAATATCTTCCCGCCGCTCGCTACAACTTCCCATACTGCGTCACGCGCGGCCCAGATCGCGTCCTGAACGTAGCGATGCGGATGCCCTTCGACTTGCGAATATGCCATATGCAGATCGATCACTCCGTCTGCTTCCCATTGCTCCATTTCGGCGCGGCATAGCCAGTCATGATCGGGATGACGTGCGCCGAAAAACAAGTGACATGGTGCCGTTGCGTGAAGTGCAGCGCGCTCCTGAATAAAGCCGCGAAGCGGGGCAAATCCTGTGCCGGGTCCGACGAGGATTAGCGGTACTGCGCCGTCATGCGGCGGCGCAAACGGCGGATTGGGACGACGAATATAGCCGAACACATGCTCGCCGGGCGAAAGATCGCGCATGTGGGTCGAGGCAAATCCCTGATGCGTGCCGATGCCCGACCATGCCGGCGCGTGAACCGTGCCGACAATCAGATCGATCGCTTCGGGCGAAACCATTGGTGACGATGCAATCGAATAAAAACGCGGTGCAACCGCCGACGAAAGTTCGACGAAGCTATCGAGGCTCAATTCTGCAGCCGGATATTTGACGAGAAGGCCAAGCAAGGTAAGCCGCTTCTCGGCGATTTCGGACTGCCAGAGGATGTCATCGCCTAATTTGCCGAGTTCGCTTTTCGTATGCGGACAGCGAGTTTGCTCAATGACCACAGCGAGGGCGCGGCGCGGCATCACGTCCTGTATTTCGACAAAATCCGTCAGCAACTGGCGAACCGTTACAGTGCGACCGATCGGCAAATGGCGAAAGCGACTGCTGCCACCCGACGGCACCACTTGCATTGCACCGGGGACGCCCAGCCGCTCGATTGCCAGATCGACATGCTCCTTGCGATTGCGCGCATAGATGGCGACGTGATCGCCCGCGGCATAAGTCTGGCCTTCGGCCAGCTTGATCGTCATGAAACGCGTCGACCCGCGGGGTTGCTCTTTTGCAAAATCCCATAGCCCCTCGCCGGGCAGGACCATCTCGTCATTTCTGGCGATTTCCATTTCCACGGCCTGATCGGGAAGGACCGCCGCGCGCGCATCGCGGCCATCGACAATTTTCAGCGAAAGCCCGCTTGCCTGGACCGCCTCACCTTTCGCGCCGAGGGCTAACCACAGATCCTTCAGGAAAGCTGAAACGCCGCCATCGAAATCGCCGTCCCCATTTGCTTCACCGCGGGGACACAAGCGCGTTGCGCCTGTTGCTTCGAAGGCTGCGTCGATCTTTTTGGGAAAGGCCTGATAATTGGGCCACTGGCTGTTGCCGATGCCGAGCACAGCAAAGCGCGTATCGGGCCACTTTGCGTCGGCAAACTGACCGGCGTCGATCGCTGCTTCCGCGGCAAGCGCACTGTCTGGCGCACGGCCATTATACGTGGCTGTCACGGCAACGATCACGCGGTCTTCGGGCAGCGTGTTCAGCGCTTCATCCATCGAGAGTGCTCGCGCTTCGAAGCCGTCGGCACTGGCCCGTTCGACGATCTCTTCGGCTATATCGCGGGCCGTGCCGAGACTTGTACCGTAAATCACGGAAAGGCGCTGACCTGCGCCGGCTGCGCTGCCGATATTCGCGCTCGGCGTCGCAATATCCACCGGCCCGGCAATCGATAGACGCTCATGTGGCCCGCGCAAACGCAACCGGACCTTGAAGTCGTCAGGCTTGATCGAAAGCGTTTCCTTCAGCGTCAGCCGGTAGCCGTGCCGGTCGGAAACAGCAAATTTCTGCAGGATCATCGCTATCGCTAGCTTTGCCTCGACGAGCGCGAACTGCCGCCCGATGCAGGCGCGCGCGCCGTTGCCGAAGGGCTTGTACGCATGCGGATGATGCGCTGCTTCCGCGTCAGGCAGCCAGCGATCGATGTCGAATTCCTCGGGGTCGCTCCATGCTTGCGGGTGGCGATGCAATCCCGGCGCATAAACGTTTATGGGGCGGTCCTTGCGCATCCGCCATTTGCCACCAATGATCTGATCCTCTGACGGGCCGACTGAGAAAACGGGTGCTGTTGGCCACAGCCGCTGCGTTTCTTTGACGATCCGTTCGATGACTTTGAGATGCGCCAGATGCTCATAAGCCGGGCGCGTGTCACCGGGCAGAACACGATCGACTTCGGCATAAGCCTGCGCCAGCACAGCCGGGCTCTTCAGCATTTCCATGAACGCAAAAGTCAAAAGACCCGAAGTCGTTTCATGCCCCGCGATCAGAAAGGTCAGCACTTGATAGCGGATGTTCAAATCATCGAGCGTATCCCCGGTTTCCGGGTCCGCTGCCGTAAGCATCAAGTTCAGGAGATCGCTTGCATCGGTTGGATTTGCCCGGCGATCGGCAATGATCCCATCAACCAATTTATTCATGGCCGCGATGTCGGCATAGAACTGCGCCGTCGATTTTTTAGCGAATTTCTGCTGGATCGGAAGTCTGGTTATCACATTGAGTGACTCGCCGAGCGCGCTTGCCAGGCTTTCTAAAAACGGATCGATCTCATCGCGCGAAAAACTATCAAAGCGGTGCCCGAAGCCTGCGATCGCGATACTGTCGAGCGTCAGCCGCGTCATGTCGTCGGCAATCAGAACGTCGCGTCCGGCAAGGCCTGTCCACTTGGCGATAAGCTGGTCGCAAACCTCCAGAATATTTGCGTAATACCCCCGCATCGCCCGTTGGCTGAATGCCGGCAGCAGGATGCGGTGCGCTTTTCCCCAGTTCGGTTCGTCACTGAATGCCGTGAACAATCCATCGCCGGCAAACTTGCGGACAACGCGCAACCCAGGCCCAGGAATTTTGCGAAAGCGCGTTTCGTCACAAAGTTCAGAGACAAGATCGGGGTCCGTCACGAAAACGCCGACACGACTCCCAAATTTCAATTTGAAGATACCGGGTTCTTCGAATTGCTTCGATACGTCGAGCAGATGGCCGATCAACCCGGCCTTCGGAATTTGATGCAGATTGCCCAGCAGTGGCACTGTTTTCGGTGCAGGGATCGTTCGCGTCTCAGTCATTCGCCCTCGCTTGTTGGCGTGAGTGTGCGCTGGACTTGGGCAAAGCTTCAAGCAGAAAGAGCATAAAAAAAGGACCAGTCTTTCGACTGGCCCTCATTTCCAAACCCGAAGGGTTGATTACATGCCCGAACCGGGACCGTACTGGATTTCCACCCGACGGTTCTGCAATTCGCGAACACCGTCAGCCGTTTCGACGCGCGGCGCGCCTTCACCGAAGGCTTTCGTCGTGATGACGCCGCCTGGGATGCCCTTGCTGGTCAGATAGCTCTGCACGGCATCGTTACGACGCTGCGAGAGACCCAGGTTGTAGCGCGGCGTACCCGACTTGTCGGCGTGACCGGCAAGCATGACCTGCGCCTGTCCGCAATCGCCATAAGCCGTGACAGCATTGTCGAGGATCGACCCTGCTTCTGGCGTGATGTCCGACTTATCCCATTCGAAGAACACGATATACGGCCCTGGCGAGCATACGGCAGCCGCTGGTGGCGGTGGCGGTGGTGCTGGCTCAGGTGCTGGCGGCGGTGGCGGTGGTGGTGCCATCGGCTCCGCCTTTTCACCGAAGTTGAAGATGAAGCTGCCGAGGATGCTGTGCGAACGGAAACGTCCGCGATTGGCACGGCCTTGGCTGTCAATGGTGTCAACGCCATCGACATTGAAGAAACGGTACTTAAGGCCGACGTCGACATTATCCGTCAACGGCGCACGGACACCCGCAATCGCCTGATAGGCAAAACCGGTGTCAGAGTCATTGAGGAACGCACCGTTCTGGCTGATCGAATAGTTGCTGTGCTTGACGCGTGCAACACCGGCGCCGCCGCCAACGAACCCGTTGAGCGAGTCGTCGTCACCAAAATCAAGCATACCGTTAAGCATGAAACTCAGTGCCGAAGTGCGCCCAAACGCACCAGGATAAGTGCCGGCGATCGCAGGCAACGTTGTGCCGACACCCGTCGTTGTCAGGCTTGAATAGCCTTCGACCTGTGCTTCCTTATAAGCAACTTCTGCTTCCATACGAAAGCCGCCGAAAACATACCCGATAATACCGTCGACGTCATAACCGAACTTGTGGTCGACCGACGCGGCATCATTCAACGTGCCGATGTCGAGCTAGATATCTTCGACGATCATGGCACCGCCTTCGACACCGATATACCATGCATCATTCCGCGCAAGTGCGGGTGTTGCGATGGCGGTGGAGGCGAGCGCAACTGCGATAGCCATTTTCCGCATAAAAAATCCCCTTTCAAAATTGCCACTAGGACAGAGCAAACGCACTACTAAAAGCAATGTTTCCACGCAAGCACCCAATTCAGCAAACTGTTGCCAAAATAGCGCACTCGGCAGGCATATGATTTTAGAAGCTGCTGCAGTAACTCGCTAGATCATGAAAGGTTGCGCAGGCGTTAAGTTGCGGAGAACAGCCCGTGGGCTTCTAAACCAGCAATTAGAGCAGCAATCCCGGCTCGTGCTTGCACGTCGATTGTCGTGCCGCCCACAGGAACTGCAATGCGGGGTTGCCGGTTCTTTACAACTTGCTGACCACCGATAGAAAGGCTTGCGGCATTAAGAACGCCGACAACCCAGGTCGATGCCTCCCGCCTGACCGTAACGTTATCCGCAATACTCCACGCCTGCAGGCCAGCAAACGGCGCAACAAACCGCCATCCGCCGGATGTCCACGCGGCAATGGCTCCTGCTTGTCCCTCCCATGCTCCCGTCGGCGACGGTCCCACGATCCAGCACTGACCAATCAGCGGTGACGTCGGCACCGACGCAGGCGCAACCGACTGAACCACAGCCTGCATCGCAATGTCCGCAATCGTCAGCGCTTCGTTGTGCGTGACTTCCTTCTGCGCCTGCGCGGCCGCAAGCAGCGGCATTTTCAGGCGATCCGATTCTAAAACCATATCACTCTCCTCAAGTCGTCGGGATGACAATCGTCACGGGTCGGGAAACTCCCAAAGCACCGATCTGCACGACCGAAATTGTGACTATCGGCACGCCAGCGGCCGCATCAGCTGCCCTCTCTGCCGCACCATAAGTCCAGTTCGGCGTCGTCACGTCGATCGTGAAGTCCGCGATCCCCGGTGCAGATTTTGTCAGGCGGTATCGTTCGCCTTCTTCACCGATCGGGACATCGACAGCATCGCGCCAGCGCCATCCGTCGCGTGAACGCCGCGTCCAGCTGATCACTCTGTCGCTTCCCACAGAAGTCGCCTTTAGCTCAACTGGGGAAAGCGGACGCACGCTTGCGCCAACGTCCGCAGGCCCAAATGCAACAACACCGGTCGCATCACCCACGCCGACTGCAATGACCTGCACGTTTGCGACTGCAGCAGAACTGCTCAGCCGCGCTAACGCTTGCTCCTCGACCATGACG
>JANODH010000288.1:0-8659 GCA_031412595.1 Sphingomonas sp.
CTGCGCCTCGGCGTCGAAACCCAGGCCGCAGTCCAGGCCGTCCGGTCCGCCGAGCCGACGATGAACGATGCGCGGGGGTCGGCGCCCTTCGTACAAGTGACGGTCGATATGGCAGCACCCGACAGTCGCGGGCGCTCGCCGCGACCGGCGCCGGTCCGTCACGCATTCGAGGAGCAAGTTTTAGAACTGTTGCAACGGCAACAACCGGTTTCGACCGGTCGTTTCGCCTGAAGGAGTATGACGTATGAGTGATGATCCAACGGCCAAAATCCTGACAAAGAAAAAAGGACTGATCGGCAAAATGATGCCGATTCTGATCGGACTGGTCGTTGGCGCAGCCGGCGTCGGGGGCGGCTTATACGTCGTGAAGCCCGATGCGTTCGCCGCGGACTATTCGGGACCGAAAGTCGACCCTGACGCACCGAAAAAAGTAAAGCGCGAAGGCGGTGGCGAGGGCAGTTACCAAGCCAGTTATTTTGCGTTGAGCCAGCCATTTACGTCGAACCTTAGGGACAGCAGCCAATTCGTTCAGATGTCGATTTCGCTCGGCACATTCTACGATGAAAAGTTTCTAGAGAAATTGAAGACGCACGAGATGGCGCTTCGATCGGCGACACTGTTGGTCATTGCTGACGAAAACTATGATGCTGTTGCAAGCATATCGGGCAAGCAGGCGCTGGCTCAAAAGCTGAAAGTGGAATTGAACAAAACGCTGAAAGAACGCGGTGAAGTTCCCGGCATAGATACCGTGTATTTTACCGGATTTGTAATCCAGTGACTTTGGGTGCTCCCCTTGCCCCTATGGCTTTTCCCGCGACCGACAGGCCATCGGCAGGGTTCATCACGCGATTTGAACGCGCTTTGCGGTCAACGACATTGCCAGGGGCCCCATTTTCGCTGGTGTTCAGCGGCCTTGTCGAAGCACCTTTTGCGGACTGCGTTGCGTCTATGAGCCCGACATCGCAGCACATTGTCCTTTCGGTAGGCGGAGCGCACGCCCTTGTCAGCATTCCCGATGCGGTCCTGCCGCTGCTGATCGAATATGCTTATGGCGGCGATGGCAGCGAAGCGATGCATGCGGCGGCGCCGTCCCTGCTCGCCACGCGGTTTGGATATCGGATCGGGACAATGCTTGGCGAGGCGATCCGACCTGCGCTGCAAAGCGCCGACGTCGCGGTCCTCGGCGCGACAGATGCGCCCGCAGAAGCGGTTTCGATGAAGGCGTTGGCGCTCGCGTCGGGATTTGAAGTCATGGCTGGCGAAACCTCGCTGGGTGCGATTGGCTTTTGTGTGGCTGTGCGGACGCTGGCGGACCTGGAAAACGAAGCGGCGGGAACTGCTGCCGATCTGCATTGGGCGGGACAACTGCGCAAGGCGATTGGCGCGACGCGCATCAATGTCCGTTGTGTCTTGGCACGGCCGACAATGTCTGCGGGCGAGGTTGCTCGGCTTGTGCCGGGATCGGTGATCCCAATTCCCAATCTTAACGAAGTTGCCCTGATTGCAGGCGGTTACCGGATTGCAACAGGCGTCGCCGACGCGCGCGAGGGGCGCGCTGCAATAACAATCAACCGGACGGAGTTTCAGTGATGAGCGATGAACTGATCGTGCAAGGCCAAGCTGGCTGGGGACTGCTGGCACAAATCCCTTTGCGACTGTCCGTCGAGATCGGATCGGTCTCGCGGACGATGCAGGATTTGCTCGAACTCAAGCAAGGCGCCGTCATCGAGCTGGACCGGCCGATCGATGAGCCCGTCGATATTCTCGCCAACGGAACCGTGATTGCGCGCGGTGAAGTGGTGAACGCTGGTGACCGTTATGGGATCAGAATAACCGAAGTGGTCGATGCCGAATTGGCAGCGCCGCGCAAAGAGCGGCGTCAGTGATTTTCTCCTACTTGTTGACGCTGTTCGGTGTGTGTGGCCTTGCCATCGGCACGCTTGTCGTTCTGCGTGCGGCCAAGGGAGGCGGTCTCGCGCTTGGCAATGCGCAGCCGATCCGCGTGGTCGGGCGCCAGTCACTCGGACCCGGATCGACACTAATGCTCGTCGAAGTGGACGGACAGCGCATGCTATTGGGCGTTTCCCGAAGCGGCATGGTGGTTCTGGACTCAAAAGCTGGTCAGCCATCGAACGTCGTTGCAATCGAGCAGGGCTTTCGTGCTGTTATCAAACGGTCGGAGCATCGCAGGTGATCGTTATTGCTGCCGCTAGTATTGCTGCGCCGCTCAGTACGCTGAACGGCGGCCAGCCGCTCGCACTGTCGTTGCAATTGCTTTTGCTGATGACAGTGCTTGCCGTCCTGCCGTCGATCCTTTTGATGATGACGAGCTTCACACGGATCATCATCGTCCTTTCGATCCTGCGGCAAGCTCTGGGCCTGCAGCAGACGCCGCCGAATCAAGTGCTTGTCGGCCTCGCGTTGTTTTTATCGTTATTCGTCATGCGGCCGGTGATCGACGACGTGAACCGCACGGCCTATCAGCCGTATCAAGCCAAGCAGATCCCGGTCGAAGAAGCCATCGCGCGGAGCGGCAACGCGCTGCATAAATTCATGATCGGGCAAACCCGCAAGAACGATCTCGACCTGTTTTTCAAACTCGCCAAAGCGCCGAAAGTGGCAAAGCCAGAAGATGTCCCGTTTTCGATTCTGCTTCCGGCATTCGTAACCAGTGAATTGAAAACAGCGTTCCAGATCGGATTCCTGATCTTTCTGCCATTTTTGGTAATCGACCTCGTCGTAGCGTCTGCCCTGATGGCGCTCGGCATGATGATGCTGTCGCCGAGTATTGTCTCGATGCCGTTCAAGCTGTTGCTGTTCGTTCTGGTCGATGGCTGGGCGCTGACGATGGGATCGATGGCGGCATCGTTCGGGCTTGGCTGATGACGGATAATCCCGATTTCTTCATGAGTATCGCGCAACAAGCACTGTGGACGACGGCGCTTGCGTCAATGCCGATCCTCGTACCTGTGCTTGTTGTTGGCCTCGTCATCGGCATCTTTCAGGCTGCCACGTCGATCAACGAAGCAACATTATCCTTTGTCCCCAAACTGGTGGTCGTAGCAGTGATCCTCGCTTTGTTCGGCGGCGCAATCATGGGCGTGATGGTCGATTTCACGCAGGAAATGTTCGCGCGCATTCCGGAACTCACGCGCTGACTGGGGCCGACATCGGGGCCGCGCAAGCGATGCTGCCTGCGCTTATGCTTGCGTCGATCCGGCCCGGCGCTGCGTTCCTGGCAGCGCCGGTTTTCGGCGCGCCGCAAGTGCCGGTGTTGCTGCGTTTCATTCTTGCTGTTGCCGTCGGGGTGCCGGGCAGCCTCGTCGCAACGGCGTTTTTGCCGCCAGACGGGATTGCAAGTGTTGGCGGGTTTGCGCTGATCATCGGCGAGATCATTATCGGGCTTGCGCTGGGCTTTGCCTTGCAAACCGGTTTTGCTGCCACATCCGTCGCTGGCGAAGCCATCGGCAATGCCATGGGTCTTGGCTTTGCCGCAACAATCGATCCGATGAGCGGAACGGGGACACCGGCCGTCGGACAAGTTCTTACGATTCTTGCGACGCTGCTGTTCCTGTCGATGGATGGGCATCTGGCGTTCATCACGATCATTATCGAAAGCTATCGTGCGCTGCCTGTCGGTGGCGGCTTGATTTCGGCCGATGCTGTGGGTGCCATTATCCGGCTCGGCGGGGCGATGTTTGCGACAAGTGTCGTCCTCGCGTTGCCTGTCGTCACTGGCGTCATCCTCATCCAGCTTGTCATGGCCATGCTTGCGCGTTCAGCACCGGCGTTGAATTTATTTGCAGTCGGGTTACCGGCAGCCCTGCTCGGCGGGCTGATCCTGTTTGCATTTGCCATGCCGGTGATCGGCAATGCGATAACGCGCTCGCTCGTCGCCACGCTTCAGGATACCGGCAGGATCATGATGCCATGAGCGAGAGCGATAAAACCGAAGATCCGACCCCCAAAAAACTCGCCGATGCCAAGCGCGACGGCAATGTTCTGCAATCGCGTGATCTGTCGACGGCTTTGGTGTTCGGGGTGGGTGTGTTGTGGGCAATCGCTGCGGGTGCTGTCGTTGTCTCGACATTGCGTTCGATGCTCGGCGCGACGTTACAATTTCGGATGGTTGCGGTGCAGTCGTTTTCCCCCGGCGCGGCAATGACCGAAGCCCTCATGAGCGTGTCGGGCCCACTGATCATTCTTTTCGCGCTGACTGTCGGCGCAGCGCTGGTCGCGCCGGCACTCCTCGGCGCTCTTGGTATGCGGTGGGGAAATGCACGGCCCAAATGGTCGCGCGTCGATCCTGCGGCAGGTTTGGGTCGGATGTTCGGCAAAGTCGGCTTAGGCGAGCTCGGCAAGTCGGTTGCCAAAGTGCTGCTCGTCGGTGGCGTATGCATCACCACGCTTTATGCCGGACGGTGGGCGCTGATGGGGCTTGCCGCGACCGATCCGGGGTCCGGCTCGGCTTCTGCCGGGCTTATGATCAATCGCGCGCTTGCGATCGGCGGACTTATGCTTGGCCTCGTGGCTCTTGTCGATGTTCCCTGGCAGGCATCGCAGCGAAAACGCCGCTTGATGATGACCAGAGACGAAGTGATGCGCGAACATCGCGAGGCGGATGGGTCGCCCGAAATGAAGCAGGAAAGGCGAAGCCGCCAATATGCGCTGGCGACGATGTCGGCGCGCGGCGCGATGAAGGACGCGACTGTGGTTCTGACGAACCCGACTCACTTTGCCGTGGCGCTGCGCTATAATCCCGACCGCGATGCTGCGCCGATTGTCGTCGCGCGAGGTGCCGATGAAGCCGCAGCAGCCATCCGCGATCTGGCGAAAGGCAACGATGTGCCCTGCCTCGAGTATCCAGCTTTGACTCGTGCGATTTATTTCACGAGCAAAGCGGGCGACCGCGTCGACGAATCGCTTTATCTTGCTGTGGCCACGGTCCTTGCTTTCGTCATGAATCTTGAAGCCGCGCTGTTGGCGGGACGGCGAGCGCCCGAGGTCGATGTACCCGATGGCGCCCGCTTTGGCGCCGACGGTGTGCGCGAAGCTTAAACAAGACTGCCCGGCGTCGTTACGATGTTATGGATGATCTCACGACATGGTTGGATCGGCTGATCGAAATGCTGGCCGATGCGCGCGCGATGCTGGCGTGCTTCGGCGTTCACGACCCGGCACTTGCGGCTGCGATCGAAGCAGCACTCGATGAAGCCGATGCCCTAAAGCAGTGCGCGATCCGGCCGTAATACAGGCCGAGGAGACGCGCTATGATATCGTCGATCGCAAATAGTCTCGGCATCGGGTCGGGCATCAATACCAAGACGCTTGTTGCAGAACTTGCCGCCAATGCGCGTGAAGCACGCGAATTCACGATTGTTGGGCGGGAGCGAAGCAACGGTGCGCGGATTTCGGCGATCGCATCCCTGAAAGAAGGGCTTGCCGCGCTGGTCAAGGATTATACCGACAGTGCGAGTGGGGTCGATGCAGCAGGGCTCAAGAAGCTTGCCAATGCATTCGTGTCGGGTTTTAATGTGTTGCAGGCTTCATTGGCTGATGCAGCGCGCGGCGGGTCTGTGCTCGTATCAGCAGGAGCATTGAGCGGCGATAGTGCTGCCCGCGCGGTTCAGGCGGAATTTCGCCGTTTGCCGCAAGCCGAGTTGGCGACCACGGGCGCTTACAAATCACTGTCCGATATCGGCATCGGCGTCAGCCGGAGCGGCGCACTCACGCTCGATGCCGCAAAGTTCGATGCCGCCATCGCCGCTGCGCCCGCGGACGTGAGCGCATTGCTCGTCGGCAGCGCTGGTCTTTCGTCTGCCCTTGGCGCGATGCGCGACCGTTTGACGCTCGGCAACGGGGCGCTTGCTGTGGCCTCGTCGCGCTACGAGCGGATCGGCACCGCGATTGCCAAAGAGCGTGTGCGTATGGAGGATGACAACGCGCGTCTGATCGACCGCCTGACCAAGAGCTTCGGGGGAATGGACCGACGCGTGGCGCAACTGAAAGCCGTTCAAAGCTACATGGAACAGCAAGTCGCTGCATGGAACGCAGCGCGATGAGAGCTGCAGCACATTATCGCAATGTCGATCAGTCCAGTCGGGTCTCAGCCGCCACGCCGCATCAACTGGTGGCAATTTTGCTCGGCGAAGCGATCGATCAGATCGATGTCATGCAAGCTGCAATCGCGTCAGGGCGACGCGGCCACGAAGCGCGGGCTCGAGCAACCGGCGTGCTGCATGCGCTCGAAGCAAGTCTCGATCATCGGTCGGGCGGCACGACGGCCGACCTCATGGCGCGGGTGTATCGCGAAGCTCGCCGGTGTGTGCAGAAAGCCGCTGACGAACTTGATCCGAAATGGTGCGAACAAGCACGCGCGACTGTTGCGCCAATCGCCGAAGCTTGGGCGCAGATCGCCTAAGCGGCGTGCCGACGCATTTTTTCGATTAAAGTAGTGCGTTGCAGCCCAAGCAAGCGAGCGGCATCCGCAACCACGCCGTTCGTGCGATCAAGTGCCTGACCGATGTAACGACCTTCGATATCGTGGAGGACTGCACGAAGATCGATTGCGGATGGCCCGAGGTTTGGCTGGTCGGATGGCATGAGCGGGACGGCAGCCGAGGGCCCTGATAGCGGAACTGGCACAGCCACCAGCGGCGAGGCAATTTTCGACGTCGGACGCAAAAGTAGCCCGTTCACTTCATTGGCGCAAAGCATGGCGCCCGGATGGAGGATCGCTGCACGCTCGACAAAGTTTCGCAGTTCGCGAACATTGCCCGGCCAGGCATGTGTAGCAAGCACTGCGATACCCTGTGGCGAAAACCGTACCTTGTTATCGGTTTCGGCAAGCCCATGCTGAAAATGCTCGATCAGCAAGGACAGGTCCTCCGGCCTTGCAGAAAGCGCCGGAAGATCGATCGGGAAGACTGCCAGCCGATAATAGAGATCCTCTCGAAAACGTTGCTCCGCAATGGCAATGCTCAGATCTCGATGCGTTGCCGACACCAGGCGGACGTCGACGGCAATACTGCCCCGGCCGCCAACGCGTTCGATCGTTCGTTCTTCAAGGACGCGCAGAAGTTTTACCTGCATGTCGGGCGGCATGTCTCCGATTTCGTCGAGAAACAGAGTGCCGCCATTGGCTTCTTCGAAACGCCCCTGGCGCTGCGCATAAGCGCCCGTAAAGCTGCCTTTTTCATGGCCAAACAGCTCACTTTCGAGCAAATCACGTGGGATCGCGCCGCAATTTATGGCAACGAAGGGCCCTGATGCCCGGTTGCTCCCGATGTGAATTGCCCGGGCGACGCGTTCTTTGCCGCTGCCCGAAGGTCCTGTGACAAGAATCGACGTCGTGCCCGGCGCGACACGTCTGACCAGTGCGCGAACAGAAGCCATGCACGGGCTGACCCCGAGGAGCAGTGTGTCGATCGTCGTCGCGCCGTCGCGCGGGCGCAGTCGTTTGCTCGTCATGCCCGGCTTGGTCCCCAAAACGGTCTAATTCCCCGGTGGCGGAATCTAGCCGAGTCGCCTCGTCTGGCGAGCGAAAATTAGTCCAAAACCGTGCCAACATCTGCTGACAACCGTCCGAAGTGGAGACACACTGGACAAGAAATATCGGGGGCCTAACAATGACATATATGCTTAACGCAGCAGAGGCCGGCAGCTTGGCGAATTATAATCCCGACGAACGCCGCGTGACTATTTTTGCGGATAGTGAAAGTGGTCTCAGTTCTGCCCGATCGGTCGCCGCGAACATAGGGGCCCGTGTCCTATACAGTGGCGCGATTGCTGACGGCAGTAATCGGCTGGCAGACTATGCTGCAGGTGACGCGGTTCTTGTAGACGTCGCGCAGGATGACGGTGCGACGCTGGATGGCTTCATGGATCGGCTGGATGCGCTTGGTCGAAGCAATCGCTTGCCTGTTGTGATCAACTGCGCGCCGGATGTTCTCGATCACGTCGCGGCGCGCATTCGAGCAGCATCAGTGGTGTTAATGAGTGAGGCGAATGCAAGTGACTGGATTGCATCACTCGCTGCGCCGATGGCACTGGCCGGACGGGATCCCTTGTTGCATGATTCTGCCGTCGATGACTCGCTTCGATTGCAACGGCTTGCTGATGAAGTGCAGCGCATAGCACGTGCGCTGTCAGACCTTGTTGTAACTGACCCGGCCCCGCTTCGCGGCGTTAGCGATGCACTCATCGATTTTCGCGCCGAACCTGCGCGCCGCGCGGTCGCACGCGACGAATTCACAGCTGCCGAAATCCGCGCGATTATTCGATTGCGGCGCATGCGTGACCGATTTTTTCGCACTGATCTTTTTGCCGATCCGGCTTGGGATATGCTCCTTGATTTGATGGCGGCCCGGCTGGAGCGGATACGTGTTGCTGTGTCGAGCCTGTGTATCGCCGGTGCCGTTCCCCCGACCACAGCATTGCGCTGGATCAAGACGTTGACTGACAATGGCCTGTTCGTTCGCGTTGCCGATCCAGAGGATGGGCGACGAGTGTTTATCGAACTCTCCGACAGCGCTACAAAAGGGATGGCGGCTTACTTGAGCGCAGCGAAAGCCAATGGTGGGCTTGCGATTTAGCGGTGATTGCGGCTACGACCAGTCCGGCGGGCGCTTAGCTCAGTTGGTAGAGCATCTCGTTTACA
>JANODH010000289.1:0-2423 GCA_031412595.1 Sphingomonas sp.
GTGCCGCTGACCAGCGACTGGGAGGCCGCTGTCCGCGACGTCCGCGCGGCGATTGCCGATGCGCTCACCAATCCATCGAGCCAGGCCGATATTGACCGCGAAGCTGCCGAATTCGCGTCGGCATTGCAGATCAGCGTCGAAAGCGCCGGCACGCAGGCAGGGGGCGAATTGGCCGACACGTTGGTCGAAGCCGTGAACATCCGCGAAACGGTCGCCAGCCCCGAAGTGGCACGCGACGTGTTTTCCAACATGCAGAACCGTTTGACGCCAGCGGCGATCATGGCTTCGACACGCAGGCTGCTTTCAGGCACGCCGATGCGCGCCGTCCTGACGTTGCCGAAGTCGGACCCGATGGCCGAGACCAAACTGCTTGCTGCATTGACGGCCGATGTCAAAGCCGCGCCAGCGGCTGCTGTGACTCTGCCTGTCAATTTCGATCGCATTCCCAAGTTCGGTGCGCCAGCAACCATCGTCAAGCGGACGCCTGTTCCGTCCATTGGTGCGGAATTCGTCGAACTGTCGAATGGGGTGCGGCTCGTGCTGTTCACCAATCAGGCCGAAAGCGGCAAAGTGATGGTAACCGCTCGTTTTGGCCGCGGGCTTCAGGCGCTGCCGAAGAATCGGACGACCGTCGCTTGGGCAGGCGAAGCCGCGCTGGTCTCATCGGGCATCGGCGATCTTGGCCAGGAAGAACTCGACCGGCTGACGAGCGCGCGGCGGATCAATATGGGCTTCGACATCGGCGAGGACGCCTTCACGCTCCGCGCAATAACGCGGCCTGCTGATTTCGACGATCAGATGAAGCTGCTGGCAGCAAAGCTCGCTTTTCCGGGTTGGGATCCGCTTCCCGTCAACCGCGCGCGCGCCGCAATGAACGTCGGCATCGAAACCCTCGGCACCTCGCCGCAATCAGTGCTCGGGCGCGATCTGTCGCAGATCCTCCACGGCGGCGACCCGCGCTGGGCCACGCCGACGCGCAAAGACATCGACGCGCTGACGCCGCAATCGTTCCGCAAGCTGTGGGAACCCCTGCTGCAGTCGGGCCCGATCGAAGTGCTGATCTTTGGGGACGTTGATCCCGAGCGCGCCATCGCGACTGCGGCTGCAACTTTCGGGGCCCTGCCACCGCGCCGGGCAGAGCGTCCGCGCTCGCCGAAATCCGCCAGCGTCAAGCCGAACCGGACACCAGTTATCCGTACGCACCGCGGCTCGGCTGACCAGGCCGCTGCTGTGCTTGCCTGGCCGACGGCGGGGGGACTCGACAACATAACCGAAAGCCGCCGCCTCGACATGCTGGCGGCAATTTTTAGCGACCGCCTGTTCGATCAGCTTCGCGAAGCTGAAGGGGCAAGCTACAGCCCCAACGTTTCGAGCCAGTGGCCCGTCGGCTTGGAATCGGGCGGTAATATCGTCGTGTCATCGCAGTTGCGGCCCGAAACCGTCGATAAATTCTTTACGATTGCGCGCTCGGTCGCTGCTGATTTCGTGGCGAAACCCGTCAGTGCCGACGAACTCTCGCGGGCAGTCAATCCCATGAGACAACTGATTGCGCGAGCATCGAGCGGCAATACATTCTGGTTGTCACAGCTTGGCGGGGCGAGCACTGACCCGCGCCGGATCGCCGCCCTGCGTTCGCTGCCATCCGACTATGCGCGTATTACTGCTGCTGATTTGCAAGCGACAGCGAAGCGCTGGCTCAATCCGGATAAGAGCTTTTCGATGGTCGTTCTGCCGGAGAAGAAAACGCCTTAAAGCACGTATTTCGACAGATCGGTATTGCGCGCCACGCTTGCCAGTTGAGCATCGACATACGCTGCATCAACATTCAACGTCGATCCCTGACGGTCCTCGGCATTGAAACTGATGTCTTCGAGCAGTTTTTCCATGACCGTCGACAAGCGCCGCGCGCCGATATTTTCGAGGCTCGCGTTCACTTCGGCGGCGATATGCGCGATGGCGGCGATCCCGTCGTCTGTGAAGCTGATCGTCACGCCTTCAGTCCCGAGCAATGCCTGATACTGATCGGCAAGCGAAGCGCGCGTGTCTTTCAGGATGCGGACAAAATCTTCCTCGGTCAGTGCTTTCAGTTCGACGCGAATCGGCAAGCGCCCCTGTAGTTCAGGCAGGAGGTCGCTCGGCTTGGCGACGTGAAACGCGCCCGATGCGATGAAAAGGATATGGTCGGTTTTCATCGGACCATATTTGGTGGCGACCGTCGTGCCTTCGATCAGCGGGAGCAAATCACGCTGCACGCCTTCGCGGCTGACCGAACCACCGCGCACGTCGCTCACCGCGATCTTGTCGATTTCGTCGAGGAAAACGATGCCATTGGCTTCGGCGTCGGCAAGCGCGACACGGCTCAGTTCTTCCTGATCGAGGCGCTTGTCGGCTTCTTCCTCGACCAACTTGCCCCATGCGACAGG
>JANODH010000290.1:0-2439 GCA_031412595.1 Sphingomonas sp.
CACAATGCGGATTGAGGATCTGCGCCATCCGCACGGTGTAAGCCGTGAGCATCACCAATGGCTCGGCAGTGACGCCATGTTCCTTACGCGCCCGGATGGCCGGGATCGTCAGCCGCTTCATCGGCGCAGGCGTCGGGTTTGCCCGGCTGGTCGATGTGTCGATGGTGTAAGTCGTGGACATGTTACCAGAGCGTCTTCAAGGGATATCTCCGTATTGCGCTATCGCTGGTTACCAGCGTCAAGTCACGTTCGATTGCTTGCGCGATCAGAATGCGATCGAAAGGATCTTTGTGGATCCACGGTAACGCCGCCAAATGACGGGGAACCGCAAAGCCGAGGTCAAGACCGGTAAATGTGCTGCGCGCCATTACAGCCTCGAACGGCTCGGACAGCGCAAAATCTGGTCGATGCTGCTTCATGGCAAGTTCCCAGCGACTGACGACGCTCACATAGATTTCAGCATCCGGGTCGATTAGCGCTTCAAGTACTTTGCGGCTCAACCGGCTATCTCGTTCTGCCAGCCAGACGAACGTGCACGTATCAACGAGGAAGGCCATCAGCCTCCGGTGGCAGATTGTCACCATACCATAAAGCAAGATCTTCGTCGCTCATCGGCGCGAACCAGTCATATGCTTCCGATTCAGGCGTAGACTTTACACTGCCGACAAAGGCGCGCCGCTTTGCCGCCAGTTCGAGCTTCGCCGCATCGGGATTGATGGCAATCATCCGAACCTCGGGCTGTCCCGCGCGGGCGATAATCACTTCTTCACCGCGCTTGGCAGCGGCAACCAGTTCCGACAGCCGGTCTTTGGCTTCACCGATGTTGAATTGCAATCCCATGCCTTGGCTAACTAACTTGGCCAAGCAAAAATGTCAACTGACCGTTACGCCCTTCCAGAATGCGATCCGGTCCTTGATTTCGCTCGCTGCCGATTTCGGGTCGGGGTAATACCAGGCCGCATCGCGGTTTTCGGCGCCGCCCGCGCTCACCGAGTGATAATGCGCCGTCCCTTTCCACGGGCAGTTGCTTGTCGTTGCACTATCGCCCAAAATGCCCGCGACCACGCTCGCGCGCGGGAAATAATGATTGCCTTCGACGACGACCGTATCGTCGCTTTCGGCAATCGTGACGCCGTTCCACACTGCTTTGACCATATCGCTATCCTTTGTAGGCTGTGACTTCGATCTCGATCTTCATTTCGGGCGTGACAAGGCCCGTGACGATGCACGTCGCCGCCGGGCGGATAATTCCGAAAACGGACCCAAGTACCGGTCCGACAGGCGTCCAAAAGGCCGCGTCCGCAAGGTAATAGGTCACGCGCACAACGTCGCTCATCGCAAAGCCGCCTTCGCCAAGTGCCTTCTCGATTGTTGCCAGTGCATTGCGCGCCTGGTCTTCCAGCGCTTCGGGCATGACCATCGCAGCGTAATCATACCCCGTCGTCCCCGCGACAAAGCACCAGTCGCCCTGAACCACAGCGCGCGAATAGCCGACCGTTGCCTCGAACGGCGAACCGGATGAAATAAGTTTTCGCGCCATGCCGGAGCCTTGCTCCCATCGCCGCGCACTGGCAAGGATTCGCGATGCAATATTGGCTGATGAAATCCGAACCGTCCAAATATAGTTGGGCCGACCTTGTCCGCGATGGCCGCACCATCTGGGACGGGACAAGGAATTATCAGGTCGGCATTTATCTGCGCGCGATGGCGCTGGGCGATCCGATATTCTTCTATCATTCGAACGAAGGCCTCGAAGCCTTCGGCATCATGGAAGTCGTCGGCCTCGCCCATATCGATGCGACCGATCCCAAAGGCGTATTCTATGCCGTCGACGTTGCGCCCGTGCGCGCACTGGCAAAGCCCGTGACTTTGGCCGCGATGAAGGCTGAACCCGCACTTGCCGACATGCAGATGTTCAAGCAATTCCGCTTGTCGGTCGTGCCGCTGGAAAAGCGGCATTGGGACGTAATTCTGCAGATGTCCGAAGCTTAACGCCCCCTCGGCGGTCCACCACGACTGCCGCCACCCGAACCACCGCCGCGGGGGCCGCGCTTGTTTTCAACAATCGGCGGCTTGCCGGGACCACGCGGTCCGCGCGGACGTGGCGGCGCATCGGGGCGTGGGCCACTATGCACCGGACGCTGCGGGGCGCCCTTGGCCACGTTATAGCCTTCCTTCAGCAACCGATTGAACGTGGCGCGCGTGCTGGCGTTCAGCGCAGCCTGCACTTCCTTTGGCAGATCGGCGAGCGTCGTGTTCGGGTGCACGGCGCCCAGATCGCGCGCGAGCACGTTGGTCAGTCCGCCAGCAGCGGATTTCCACGCAACGATTGCATCGAGCACGGCTGCAACCAGCGCGTCCTGCATGATATCTGTCGCCGACTTTTCCATGCGCGCCCAAAGCCATGCTTAGGCGCAAACGTCAACCGAAGCTTTTCGC
>JANODH010000291.1:0-2920 GCA_031412595.1 Sphingomonas sp.
GCCGCGCCATTACGACCGAAGACTTCGGATCGCGTCGCAAAGCTGGCGCCGACCGGACGGTCCCCGGCATGGACGTCAGCGAAATATTGCGTGCCCGGCAGCTCGGCATTCAGTGGGGGCACCGTGGCTGGCGATTGCGCGGATGCGAGGCGTGCAAACGGCAAACCGATTGCTGCTAGTGGCACGGCGGTAAGCAATGTCCGTCTTTTCACTGGTCTATCCTATTGCGTTCGTGTGGAAAGCATATCGGGTGTTCACTGTGCACGTCCTTCTTCGGTTTGAGCCAGCAAGTCGGCAAGGTCAGCCTTCCAGAAACGTGCCCAAGTGTGCGTCCCATGGCCGCGTGTCTCGGCACTTTCGGGAATCAGGCGAAATCGCGCATTCGGCATGCGGGCAACCGCGCGCTGAGGAATGTCGAGATTACGCGGATTGATGAAATCGTCTGCAGAATTAAGCCAGGACACGGGCGCCGTCATGGCTTCCAGGCGCGGCCAGGGATTGTAATTCTGCGATGCCTCGACCTGGTAAATCAGATCATTGGCGTCGACCGATGCCATCGATGCGGCCAGCCGGTTGCGCGCTTGCTCGGTTGCGGCTTCGCGCGTGGGGAAAGCGCGCTGAAGATTGAGCGGCGCGGCCCCGGCAATTATCAGCATCGACGCCGACGCGCGCAGTCCCTGCACGGGCTGGCTTTTGTAATTGCCGTCGGCCCACTGCGGATCGGCCTTGATCCCGTCGACAAGCAATTGCCGCCACATCCGGTTTAGCCCGGCAATTTCAACCGGCTGGCACGCGAGCGGCATGTAAGCACGTGCGAAATCGGGCCGCGTCGTCCCCCACACAAAGCTATGCATGCACCCCATCGAGGTGCCGATAATCAGCCGCATCTGCCGGATTTTGAGGCCGTCTTTCAGCAGCCGGTGTTGCGCTTCGACCATGTCGTCATAGTCGTAAGCCGGAAAGCGCATGCGCAAGCCATCCGATGGTTTCGATGATCTGCCATGGCCGATGTTATCGGGCAGGATGATCCAGTAACGGCGTATATCGAGCGGCTGGCCGGGGCCAAACAGCTCATCGGCGAACTGGGGCTGAAGGAACTGCTTGCCGCTGCCGCCGGTGCCGTGCAGCACCATGACGGCGTTGTCGATTTCGCCGCGGGCGTTGCGGCGTGGCTCGCCCAGCATCGTATAATGGATGCGCAGGCTTGGCATGCGTTCGCCGCTTCGGAAGCGAAAGTCGGGGATCTCGAAATCCCCTTCACGGACCGGCCATTGCGAAGCGACAGCACTGGCGGGCGGCGCGGGCGTCGGTGGCGAAGTGAACGGAGGAGATTGAAGAGCGAGAGTGGCAAGAGCCGGGAAAAGCCAAAACATGTCAACCTTGTGACTTGCTTTTGCCACGAATCCAAGCTGCAAGACTTAAACCAAATGTTGCTATGGAGCGGGTTCATGCGGTTCGGGATCAGGGCAGGCATCGCTGCCGGTTTGTACCTTTGGCACGCCAGTAGCGCCGCCTCTCAGACGGCGCCAGCGGGACGCAATATCGTCAATTTGCCGGGGCTTCAATATGAAGTGCTACGCGCTGGTTCGCCGGGGCCGCGTCCGCTGCGATCGGACGATGTGATGGTCCGCTATATCGGGCGGCTGGCAGACGGAAGCATATTCAGTACATCGGCGCGTAACGGGACGGAGGCTTCAGCTTTCTCGGTACGGACCGTCATCCCCGGATTCAGCGCGCTTGTGCAACTCATGCGGCCGGGTGATCGATGGCGGTTCACGATCCCGTCGTATCTCGGCTATGGTCATCAAGGGCGGCGCTTCATCGCGCCCGAAACGACATTGAAGCGCGACATCCCGCCGGACAGTATGCTGATTTTCGATGTCGAACTCGTTGCGATCATGCCAAGTCGTTAAGCAGCGCCGTTGGCGCAACCAGTACCGCTGTCATTGCCGTTTCGCCGCAATGTCGCGATTGACTTGGCGCTCGATATCAAGCGGCGACAGCGATGAGTTCGGGCGGAGATAGTCGATCGCCTGTTCGCGTGACCAGCGTTTCGAATGCAGCCCCGTATCCGTAGCCAGGCGGATCGCACGCCACATCTGCAGCGAGAGCATGCCGAATTCAGAATAGGGATCGGCGTCGCCGCCCATCTCTTTTGCAAGGCGCTCGGTACCTCTTGCGCCCTTGCAATCCGGAAATGATGGTCGAGCGGCTCGGTGCCGTAGCGTGTCTCTCGGAGGGGCTTGCTACGGCACATGTCATTCGCCCCTAAGAAGCGCAGGCGTGTCTATAATGCGTTTCGAGGATGCGGGCGTCGGTAATTGAAATGCCCGGCGTTTTTACAATCGCGAAAAACACCGTCTCGCCGGTGTATATGTCCAGCTCGGCATGATCTGCCTTGCCGTCTGAAATCATCACGATGTTTCCGTTCGACAGGCTTTCGCGCCATTTCATCAAGGAGGCATCATCGCTGCAATCGGGGTTTCGGACACGGACGAGGCCCGAAAGATTGCTGCCGAACGCATCGCGCCAGTGATAGTCACCAGCCTGACCGAATGCATGGCTAAAGCCACATTCATTGACCATGCGGTGGCTGTTGAAGAAATCCTGATCGCCGACGACAGCGAAGGGTATTTCGCCGCCGCCATTCCAGACGACCATGTCACCGACGCCGATTACTCCGCCTGACCCACACAAAAGGAAATTCCATGCTTGCCACCGTCCTTCACGGCCCCGGCGATATCCGTTTTGAGGATGTCCCCGAGCCGACCATTCTGAAACCAACCGATGCCATCATCAGGCTGGCGGCCTCCTGCGTGTGCGGTTCCGATCTTTGGCCTTTCCGTGGGCTTCAACCGATGGATGCCCCCATGCATATGGGACACGAATATTGCGGTATCGTGGTCGAAGTGGGCAGTGC
>JANODH010000292.1:0-2364 GCA_031412595.1 Sphingomonas sp.
GACGACTGCATCCTGCCGTCCACGGATCCCAGCTTTCGCTGGGATGACGATATGCGCCGATGCTAAGCCGCACGGCATCCTCGCTTTACTGGCTCGGTCGCTATGTCGAGCGTGCCGAATTTACTGCACGGCTGGTCGAAGCCACTGTGCGCCTCGACGCCATGTCGTCGCGGCCTGCGGGCGAAGCCGCGTGGGAGAGCGCTTTGTCGGTGATCGAAGCGAACAAGGCCTTTGCCGCGACGGGTGAAAAACTGACGCCGCGCAATGTTGCACGGTTCCTGACGCTCTCGACCGATCACCGGGGATCGGTCGTCGCTTGTCTCGACCGTGCACGCGACAATGCCAAAGCCGTCCGCACGGCGCTCAGCCGCGAAGCGTGGCAGACGATGAATCGGGCGTGGCTGTTGTTCCAGAACCGAACCAGCCCGGGCAACACCGAAGCGACGCTCAGCCTCGTGAATGAAGCGCAGGCCGAAACGCGCGGGTTCGAAGGGGCGATTGGGCGAATGCTGCGCAATCCGGCAAGCTGGTTCATCCGGCTGGGCGCGACCATCGAACGCGCCGACAACACGGCGCGCCTGCTCGACGTCAAATATCACATCCTGCTGCCCGAAGGCGAGCGGGTCGGCGGCACTGTCGACCGCGATCAGTGGACCACGATCCTGCAGACGGTGTCGGCGGTCAATGCATATCGCTGGCTTTATCGCGAAGGGCTGAAGCCCGCGCTCGTCACCGAATTGCTCATGCTGCGCCGCGAATTGCCGCGCTCGCTTGCGGCCAGTGCTGAAGAAGTGGTGTTGCATTTGAATGCGCTCGGCAAGCAGACCGGCCTGCAGGGCGAAGCCGACCGGCTGGCGCGCCTTCGCCACGCGCGGCTGGGGGATACCCGGATCGAAACGGTGATGAAAGACGGCCTTCATGAATATCTCGAAGATTTCCTGACCGAAAATGCCGCGCTCAATGCCGCCATTGCGCGACAGTTCCGGTTCGTCTGATGCGCCTGTCGATCGATCATCATACGGTTTACCGATTCAGCCAGCCGCAAGCGCGTGTCGTTCAACTTCTGCGTGTCACACCGAACGATTATGCGGCGCAGACAGTGATCGACTGGCGGATTGACATCGATTGCGATGCGCGGCTGCGCACCGGGCGCGATGGTTATGGGAATGCAACGACCATGCTTTATGTCGACGGGCCGATATCCGAAATCGCGCTGACAGTGCGCGGTCAGGCTCTGACCGAAGATATGGCCGGCGTCGTCGATGGTCTGACAGAGACTTTGCCGCCGCTGTTTTACACGCGGAGCACGCGGCAGACCGCTGTCGACCAGACGATCGTGGCGCTGGCCCGCAGCGTCGGCAGTTCGGACAGTCTCGAGCAGGCGCATGCGCTCAATGCACTGGTCGGTGGGGCGATCCGTATCGTCGGTGGGCGCGGCGTGCCGGGGCGGACGCCGACGCACGTGCTCGAAAGTGGCAGCGGTTCGGTCCGCGATGCGGCGCATCTGCTCATTGCCGTGGCGCGCGCGCGTGGCTTGCCCGCGCGGATCGTGGCGGGCCATTCGTTGCACGGGCCCGACCGGGGCGTTCGGCAATCGGCGCATTACTGGGCGGAGGTTCATCTCGATCGCGTCGGCTGGATAGGGCTCGATCCCTGTTCGGGCGCCTCGCCTGATGAAAGTTACGTCCGCGTTGCCGTCGGTCTCGACGGCGCGGATGTCGCACCGGTATCGGGCACACGACGCGGCGGCGGGATAGAGGCGCTTGACGTCGATGTGCGCGTCGAGGCAGGGCAATAGGGGATGACTTATTGCGTGGGAATGCTGGTCGAGGCCGGACTGGTCATGATCGCCGATACGCGCACCAATGCCGGAATCGACAATATCTCGGTGTTCAAGAAGCTCCACATATTGGCAGATGATGGCGACCGGCTTGTCGTACTTGCAAGTGCGGGTAGCTTGTCAGTGACACAGTCGAGCCTGTCGCTGCTCGAGGAAGGACTGCCCTGCCACGATGGCAGCGGCATCGCGCGGACGATTGTCGCACAGCCGACCATGTTCCGCGTCGCGCAACTCGTCGGTGAAGCCGTCAGCACGGCACGGCGCGCGATCGGCGTTTCGCTCGAAGGGACGAAGATCAACGCCGGTGTGTCATTTCTCCTTGGCGGCCGCGTCGGGGATGAGCCGCTGGCGCTCTACATGGTTTATGCCGAGGGCAATTTTATCGAATGCCAGCCCGACGCGCCGTTTCTGCAGATCGGCGAGCTGAAATATGGGAAGCCGATCCTCGATCGTGCGCTGGCGTGGGGGTCGCCGCTCGGCGAAGCGGTCAAGGTCGCGCTCATATCGTTCGATGGCACGATACG
>JANODH010000293.1:0-6655 GCA_031412595.1 Sphingomonas sp.
CGCCGACCTTGCCGCGCATGAAAGCACGTGGAGCACGCCGGCCACGACCAGCTATCGAGGCATCGACATCCATGCGATTGCAGAGAACACGCAAGGGCTCGCGACGCTGCAAATGCTCAACATGCTGGAACGGTTCGACATTAAAGGAGCCGGGTTTCAGACTGCCTTGTCGATCCACCTCGGCGCTGAGGCCAAGCGCCTGGCTTATGAGGACCGCGCCCGCTGGTATGGTGATCCGAATTTCTCGCGCATGCCCGTCGACTGGCTCATCTCGAAAGCCTACGCGACCGAGCGCGCAAAGCTGATCCGGCCAGACCGGATCAACCCGGACGTGCGGCCTGGCGAAGCTCCGTCTCAAGGCGACACCACCTATTTCAGCGTGGCCGACCGGAGCGGCATGATGGTATCGATGATACAGTCCAATTTCCGGGGCATGGGCTCGGGCCTTGTTGCCGACGGGCTCGGCTTCATGTTTCAGGATCGCGGCCAGCTTTTCACGCTGCAATCAGGGCATCCAAATGTCTACGCGCCCGGCAAACGCCCGTTCCAGACAATCATTCCCGGCTTTGCGACGCGCGACGGCAAGCCATGGCTCTCGTTTGGCGTCATGGGCGGCGGCATGCAGCCGCAAGGACAGGCACAGATAATCATGAACCGCGTGGACCACGGGCTCGACGGACAAGCCGCCGGCGATGCGCCGCGATGGCAGCATGAGGGTTCGTCCGAACAGATGGGCGAAGACGACAAAAGCATTGGCGGCTCGGGCCTGCTTCGCCTTGAAACCGGCGTACCCGATGCGACCGCAGCGGCGCTGGCGAAAATCGGCTGGCGATTGGGCGCGTCAGACGGTGGTTTCGGCCGATATTCGTCGGTCGAACGCCGCGAGAGTAATGGCGAGCGCGTCTATAGCGCGGCGTCCGACGTCCGCGCAGATGGAATCGGCCTCGCATATTAGCGGACATTCTATTCAAACCGGGATGAACGACACCGGGCCCTACAAGCAGGAACTCGCACGTCCGACTCCGCGTGTCATGTCAGCTTTCTGACGCGTGCGAGCGCTCGTTTCTCAAGCCGGTGCGGCTGCCTTTGACCATCCGGTTATACCGTCCCGATCGCGCCGGGGCGAGACGCGGGCGGAACGCAGCGACGTCGCGCTTGTCAATGCAAAGGCTGCGCGGCTAGGGCAGAGCGGATGGCACAGGCGATGACAGATCAGCTCATTACGGTATTCGGCGGCAGCGGTTTTCTCGGCCGTTACGTCGTGCAGGCGCTGCTGAAATCGGGCGCACGTGTCCGCATTGCTGCGCGCGATCCGCAAGGTGCCCGCTATCTCAAGACACAAGGCGGCCTGGGGCAGACGCAGTTCGTTGCGGCGGACATCCGCAAAGCTGAAACGGTGGCGCGCGCGGTGGCGGGGTCCGACGGCGTGGTCAATCTTGTCGGGATCCTGAAAGGCGATTTTCAGGCATTCCATGTGGACGGGGCGCGCAACATTGCCGAAGCGGCAGCGGCGGCTGGCGTAAAAGCGCTGGTGCAAGTCTCGGCCATCGGTGCCGATCCGTCGAGCGCGTCAGCCTATGGCAAATCGAAAGGGGACGGCGAAGCCGCTGTTCGCACGGCCTTTGCTGCCGCAACGATCCTGCGCCCCTCGATCGTGTTCGGCCGCGAAGACCAGTTCGTCAATCGCTTTGCCGGCCTGATCCGGATGTTGCCGGTTGTGCCGATCATCAAAGGCGATGCCAAATTCCAGCCGGTCTATGTCGGCGATGTCGCAAAAGTCGTCGCGGGCGCGCTTGCGGAACCGTTAACGCACGGTGGCAAGACCTACGAACTTGGCGGCCCCGAAGTGATCAGCATGGGCGGCCTCAATCGCTGGATCGCAGGCGCGATCGGGCGGCGGCGCGCTTTCATCGACATGCCCGATTTCGTGGCTGGCACGATGGCGTCGGCAGTCGGGTGGATGCCGGGCGCGCCGATGACGAAAGACCAGTGGCTGATGCTGCAATCGGATAATGTCGTTTCGCCCGATGCCAAAGGGTTGGGCACATTCGGGATCGTGCCGACACCGCTCGGCTCGGTCGCCGATGGCTGGCTGGTCCAGTACAAGCGCAACGGCCGCTTCGCTGCCAAGGCAGACTGAACGTGGACATACTCACGGCGATTTTGCTCGGCATCGTCGAAGGACTGACCGAGTTTTTGCCGGTATCGTCGACTGGTCACTTGATCCTTGCCACCGAACTGATGGGTTATGACGCGGCGCGCTGGGCTTTGTTCAACATCGCGATCCAGCCGGGTGCTATCATGGCGATTGTCGTGCTGTATTGGCGGACATTTATGGATGTGCTGCGCGGCCTGACACGGTGGGAAACATCGGCCATCGCTTTCACGCGCAATCTGCTGGTCGCGTTTTTCCCGGCGGTCGTGCTGGGCCTTGCCTTTGGCGACATTATCGAACTCATGCTCGAAAACGCCGTTATCGTCGCCTGGGCGCTGATCATCGGCGGTTTTGCCATTCTGCTTGTCGAGCGATACGCCAAGCCGGTCGAAGTTGGGGGCGTGGCCAATGTGACGTTGCGCCAGTCGATCATGGTCGGCCTTGTCCAGTGCCTTGCCATGATTCCGGGTGTCAGCCGCTCGGGCGCGACCATTCTCGGCGCGATGGGGTTTGGCGTCGATCGCAAGACGGCAGCAGAATTCAGCTTTTTCCTTGCCGTGCCGACACTTGCCGGCGCGACGGTGCTGCAACTGTTCAAGCATCGCGATGCAATCACGCCGGACGCGCTCGGGCTCATTGCGATCGGTTTCGTGGTCTCGTTCATTGTCGCTTTTGTCGTCATCAAAGCGTTTTTGGCCGTGGTGACACGGTACGGCTTTGCCCCCTTCGCATGGTATCGGATCGTTGCCGGATTCATTGCTTTGATATGGCTGCTCAACCGATAGGGCCGATTTCAGACTAATTGCGGCGGCCAATCCCGAAATTTAAACAAATCGGCGTCGTGCGATGATTTGATAGGTAATACGTTCTGACCTATCGCCTTGACTCTCCCGTCGCGCCGTTACACTCGCGGAACCGGAGGGCGTGATGGCCGAAAACCCGATGCTTAAATTTGTCGATTCGGCGCAAGCCTATCCGGTGAAGCGCGAGGCGGAATTGCGCGCAGAGGATTTCCGCGAAATCGCCGACCGCTATGCGGTGCCGAGCGCCGAAGAGCAATCGGCGCGTTGCTCGCAATGCGGCGTGCCGTATTGTTCGGTCCATTGCCCGCTCCACAACCACATTCCCGACTGGCTGCGCCTGACCGCTGAAGGGCGATTGCGCGAAGCCTATGAATTGTCGAACAGCACATCGACCATGCCCGAGATCTGTGGCCGCATCTGCCCGCAGGATCGGCTTTGTGAGGGCAATTGCGTCATCGAATTTTCGGGGCATGGCGCAGTCACCATCGGCTCGGTCGAAAAGTTCATTACCGATACGGCGTGGGAAGAAGGCTGGGTCGAGCCGATCATTCCGGGGCCATCACGCGGACAATCGGTCGGCATCATCGGCGCGGGCCCCGCTGGGCTCGCCACCGCCGAATATATGCGCGTCGCCGGATACGACGTGCACATTTACGACCGGTACGACCGCGCCGGCGGATTGCTGACCTATGGCATCCCCGGCTTCAAGCTCGAAAAGCCCGTGGTCATGCGCCGTGTCGATCGGCTGAAAGCCAGCGGCATCGTTTTCCACGAAAATTTCGACGTCGGGCGCGATGCAACGCTCGACGCGCTGCGCCAGAAGCATGATGCAATCCTTATCGCCACCGGCGTTTACAAGCCGCGCGCAATCAAAGCACCGGGCATCGGCAGCGACGGCGTCGTCGACGCGCTCGATTATCTGACGACGTCGAATCGCAAAGGCTTCGGCGACGCCGTTCCTGCCTTCGACAGCGGTGCGCTCGATGCGGCCGGCAAAAACGTCGTCGTCATCGGCGGCGGCGACACCGCGATGGACTGCGTCCGAACCGCCGTCCGCCAGGGCGCAAACTCGGTCAAATGCCTGTACCGGCGTGACCGCGCGAACATGCCCGGCAGCCAGCGCGAAGTCGCCAATGCCGAGGAAGAAGGCGTCGAGTTCGTCTGGCTATCCGCGCCTGAGGCTTTCGGCACGGGTGATGATGGCGCAGTTACCGACGTGCGCGCCGCCAAAATGCGCCTCGGATCACCCGATGCCAGTGGTCGGCGCGTCCCCGAAGCCGATCCCGGCAATGAATTCACGCTGAAAGCCGATCTCGTCATCAAGGCACTGGGTTTCGACGCGGAAGACCTGCCCAAGATGTTCGGATCACCCGATCTCGGCGTCACGCGCTGGGGCACGTTGCGCGTCGATCACAAGACAATGCAGACCAGCCTCGATGGCGTTTTCGCGGCGGGTGACATCGTCCGCGGCGCGAGCCTCGTGGTCTGGGCCATCCGCGACGGGCGCGATGTATCGGATCACATGCACCGCTATCTCAAAGCGAAAGCGGCAACGATGAGGAAAGCGGCATGACCACCGAAGCCGAACGCACGCGCCTTGCCGAACATGGCATGTATCGTCCCGAATTCGAGAGCGATGCTTGCGGCGTCGGCCTTGTCGCGGCAACCGACGGCAAAGCGTCGCGTCGCGTCGTTGCGTCGGCCATCGATGCGCTGAAAGCTGTCTGGCACCGCGGCGCGGTCGATGCCGATGGCATGACGGGCGATGGCGCAGGCCTGCATGTTGATCTCCCGATGCCGTTTTTCGCCGACGCCATTATCGCCAGCGGGCACAAGCCGATCGACAACAGCTGGCTCGGCGTTGGCATGGTCTTCCTGCCGCGCACTGATCTCGGCGCGCAGGAGACGTGCCGCACGATCGTCGAATCCGAAATCATCGATGCGGGCTTCACCATCTATGGCTGGCGACAGGTGCCCGTCGATGTATCGGTAATCGGGCGCAAGGCCCAGGAACTGCGGCCCGAAATCGAACAGATCATGATCGCCGGGCCAAATGCGAAAACGACCGACATCGAGGAGTATGAAAAGACGCTCTATCTCGTCCGCCGCCGGATCGAGAAGAAAGTCATCGAAGCCCAAATTCAGGGCTTTTATATCTGCTCGCTGTCGGCGCGCTCGATTGTCTATAAGGGGCTGTTCCTTGCCGAGAGCCTCTCGGTTTTCTACCCCGACCTGCAGGATGAGCGCTTCGTCTCGCGTGTCGCGATTTTTCACCAGCGTTATTCGACCAACACTTTCCCGCAGTGGTGGCTGGCGCAACCGTTCCGCTGTCTGGCGCACAATGGCGAAATCAACACGATCCGCGGCAACAAGAATTGGATGAAGGCGCACGAAATCCGGATGGCCAGCCTTGCGTTCGGCGACGCATCGGACGACATAAAGCCGGTCATTCCGGCGGGTGCATCGGATACGGCCGCTCTCGATGCCGTATTCGAAGTTATCGCGCGCAGCGGCCGCGACGCACCGACGGCCAAGACCATGCTGATCCCCGAAGCATGGCAGGAAAAGCATGATATGCCGCCCGAACACAGCGCCATGTATGCCTATCTCGCGAGCGTCATGGAGCCATGGGACGGCCCTGCCGCGCTTGCCATGACCGACGGTCGCTGGGCCGTGGCGGGGATGGACCGCAATGCCCTGCGCCCGCTGCGCTATACGCTCACCAACGACGATCTGCTGATTGTGGGTTCCGAAACCGGCATGGTCGTGGTGCCCGAAGCGACAGTTCTCAAGAAAGGGGCGCTCGGACCCGGGCAGATGATTGCCGTCGATCTGCAAGAAGGAAAACTTTATCAGGACCGCGAAATTAAGGACCGGCTTGCGGCCGAAGCGCCTTATCGCGACATGGTCGGTGATTTCCTAACGCTTGGCGATCTCCCTGACAGCGAAGACGCGCCCGCCTACTTCCCGCGCGCTGAACTCGTCCGTCGCCAGGTTGCGGCGGGGCAGACGATGGAAGACATGGAACTCATCCTGTCGCCGATGGTCGAGGACGGCAAGGAAGCCATCGGCAGCATGGGCGACGATACGCCGCTTGCCGTCGTGTCGGACAATCCGCGTCTGATCAGCCAGTTTTTCCGCCAGAATTTCAGCCAGGTGACCAACCCGCCGATCGATTCGCTGCGCGAACGCCAAGTGATGTCGCTCAAGACCCGCTTTGGCAATCTCGCCAACATCCTCGATCAGGATTCGGGGCGCGATCGCGTGCTTGTGCTCGATACACCCGTTTTGACCACCAGCGACTGGCATCGCCTGAAAGCGCATTTCGGCGTTGCCGCCGCTGAAATCGACTGCACGTTCGACATGGGATCAGGTGCCGACGGCTTGCGCGCGGCAATCGCACACATCCGCGCCGAGGCTGAACAAGCAATCCGCGAAGGGCGCAGCGAGCTGTTCCTGACCGACGAGCTTGTCTCCGAAGACCGGATCGCCATCCCTATGGTTCTCGCTGCCGCCGCGGTGCACACCCATCTCGTGCGTAAGGGGCTGCGCTCTTATGCCAGCGTTAACGTCCGGTCCGCCGAATGCCTCGACACGCATTATTATGCCGTGCTGATCGGTGTCGGCGCGACCACGGTAAACGCCTATCTGTCCGAAGCGGCGATTGCCGACCGCCAGTCGCGCGGACTGTTCGGCG
>JANODH010000294.1:0-4430 GCA_031412595.1 Sphingomonas sp.
TGAGGATCTGCACCAACGCGTCTTCGGTCAACTCGGCCAGCGTAACGCCTTTATTCTTGTCCTTGTCGGCTGAGGCAAATGCCGATTTCAGCCAGGACGTCTTCTCGGCAGGCTTCAAGGGCTTGTCTGCGGACTTTTCCTTCAGTGCTATCATCCACGTATCAAACTCGGCGGACGCAAGCGCACCATTGCCGTCCTTGTCGTACGTCGAAAATTCAGACGCGATGATCGCTTTGGGATCCATTGGCGCCGCGGCCGCCGCGGCCGGAGCACCAGTAGCTGCGCTATCAGCAGCGGGGGCCTGCGATTGTGGCGTCGGCGTCGCCATAGCGCTGGCAGATGGTTCCGTTGTCGCTGTCTGAGCAAACGCCGGGGCAGCAAGCGCCATTATACTGGCAGCAATCAAAGTTCGTTTCATGGATAATCTCCAACTGGGTTAGGCAACAGAAGCGCGGCATTTGCGCCGCTGGTTATTCAACGGATGGCGCGCGTGTGCGTTGCTCGGCCGACCGCGTTGTCGCATCGGTTTGTCCCTGCTAGGCGACGCCGCATGATCGAACGTTATTCCCGTCCCGCCATGGTTACTCTCTGGTCTGCCGAAACCCGTTTCCGGATCTGGTTCGAAATCGAAGCCCATGCGCTCGACGCAATGGCCGAAATCGGCGTCGTTCCCCAAAGCGCTGCAAAAGCCGTGTGGGCGTGGTGGGCGACGAACCCGCCGATCGATGTTGCTGCGATCGATGCGATCGAAGCCGTCACGAAGCATGACGTCATTGCGTTTTTGACCTGGGTAGCCGACCATGTCGGTGAGGAAGCGCGGTTCTTGCATCAGGGCATGACCAGTTCCGACGTGCTCGATACTGCACTTGCCGTGCAACTGACGCGCGCGGCCGATATGCTTATCGCAGGCATTGACGGCTTGCTCGAAGTCATAAAGCGACGGGCATTCGAACATAAACTGACGCCGACGATCGGCCGCAGTCATGGCATCCATGCAGAGCCCGTGACCTTTGGCCTTAAACTTGCGCAAGCCTATGCCGAATTTGCGCGCAACCGCGAGCGACTGGTTGCTGCGCGGGCAGACATCGCGACCTGCGCGATTTCGGGAGCTGTCGGCACTTTTGCCAATATCGATCCGCGCGTCGAAGCGCATGTCGCGGCCAAAATGGGGCTGTCGGTCGAACCTGTTTCGACGCAAGTCATTCCGCGCGACCGGCATGCAATGTTTTTTGCGACATTGGGCGTCATTGCCGGTTCGATCGAACGCCTCGCGACCGAAATCCGCCATTTGCAGCGCACCGAGGTTCTGGAAGCCGAGGAGTATTTCTCACCCGGCCAAAAGGGCTCGTCGGCAATGCCGCACAAACGCAATCCGGTGCTCACCGAAAATCTCACCGGCCTTGCCCGGATGGTGCGCAGTGCCGTCGTTCCAGCGCTAGAGAACGTCGCGCTCTGGCATGAACGCGACATATCGCATTCCTCGGTCGAACGGATGATCGGTCCTGATGCAACGATCACGCTCGATTTCGCGCTGGCACGGTTAACAAGCGTGGTCGATAAGCTTCTGGTTTATCCAGCGCGCATGCAGAAGAATCTCGACCGCATGGGAGGGCTCGTTCATTCGCAGCGCGTGTTGCTTGCGCTGACTCAAGCGGGCATGAGTCGCGAGGCGGCGTATACCGCTGTCCAGCGCAACGCGATGCAGGTCTGGGAGTCGGACGGAACGCTGTCGCTAATGGAATTACTTAAAACAGACGCCGATGTAGCCACTCATCTTTCGGTCGTCGAAATCGAGGACAAGTTCGATCTCGGCTACCATTTCAAACATGTCGACACGATTTTTGCGCGCGTTTTCGGCTGAACGCTCTGTGTTTTCCCGGTTGCAAAAACCGCAATTATCAGCGCAAAACTTGCGATTGTGAATTCATATCAGATTACTAGGAGTTTCAGCGTCACAACAACGTGACGCTCCAAAAAAGGAACTTCAATCATGCGCACATTCGAAGGCGCAGTCTTCACCGTAACAGCAGTTGGCGCGCAGATTCTGCTGCTAACCGCCATCTTTGCGGGTTGAACAACTGCAATACGGCTGATGGCCCGCTTCGATCAGTCGGGCGGGCCATAGGCCAGCCAAATCTCAGTCATGCGCTCTATGCGCAGCTTCGGGCTTGCTGAGGCTCTCGTAAACAGCCTTTACGAAGGCATCGCCGCTGATAAACGCGCCGGCGACTTCATATTTCGCCGCAGGTTTCGTGGCTTGGATCTGCGCGAGCGTTTTCTTCGCTTTTATCCCGCTCGCAACGCTGCTCATCACGGCCTTTATCATGTCGCGATACGCGATCAGGTCCGCGCGAGTCGCCATCGGCCCGTGTCCCGGAATGAACTTGGTCTCGGCATTCGTCATCGCAAGTGCCTTTTCGGCAGCCGCGACCACGCCGCGCACGTCACCGCCCGAGCTCAGATCGATAAACGGCAACGTAACTTTGTTGAAAAACAGATCGCCCATGTGAACGACATTGGCCTTTTTCCACATCACGAATGAATCGCCGTCCGTATGCGCATTATGCACATGCACGGTTCGGATTTCATCGCCGTTGACATGCAGCGACAGCCCATCGGCATAGGTCACAACCGGCAGCGCCACTTTCGGTGACGAAGGCGTGGTGCGATCACCGCGCGTCTGTGGCGCGTTCATGCGCACGCGAACATTATCGTGCGCCATAATCACCGTCCCGGTTTTGCCGAGATTCTCGTTCCCGCCGGTGTGATCGCCGTGCCAGTGCGTGTTGATCAGGAACTTGATTGGATCGGGATCGACTGTCGCGACGGCCGCAAGGATTTTCGGCGTGAGCGGCGCAAACTGATCGTCGATCAGGACATTGCCATCTTCGCCATAAGACAGGCCGATATTGCCGCCTTGGCCAAAAAGCACCGCGACGCCGGGCGCGACCTGCTCGACCTTAATCGTGACTTCGCTCTGCTGCGCCAGCGCGCATGACGTCGATGCCAAGGCCGTCGCGGCTAGAAAAATGCGCTTCATAATCATCCCCTATCTACTCAAACGATATCGTCGAACACCGATCGTAATTTGTCAAAAAAACCTGCCGACTTCGGGCATTCCGCCCCCGTTTCAGTCTCACGAAAAGCTTCGAGCAGTTCCTTTTGCTTGCCAGTCAGCTTCGTCGGTGTTTCAACCTCGACCTGAATGACGAGATCGCCGGTCCCGCGACCGTTGAGCACGGGCATCCCTGCCCCGCGCTGGCGAATCTGCTTGCCCGACTGAATACCGGCCGGGATTCGAATCTCGTGGCGCGCATGATCAAGCCCGGGAATTTCGATGCTGCCGCCCAGCGCTGCCGTTGTGAAACTGATCGGCGCGCGTGCGAACAATGTCGTCCCGTCGCGCTCGAACAGCGAATGCCGCGCCACATGGAGGAAAATATAGAGATCGCCAGCCGGCGCCCCGCGTGCGCCTGCCTCACCTTCGCCTGAAAGCCTGATCCGCGTGCCTTCATCGACACCTGCTGGAATATTCACCGATAGCGTCTTTGCTTTGTCGATGCGCCCTTCGCCGCGACAAGAGGCGCAAGGTTCCGCAATAACTTGCCCCGCACCATGGCACGTTGGGCATGCGCGCTCGACCACGAAGAACCCTTGCTGCGCACGAACTTGCCCGCGACCACCGCACGTCGAGCACTGCTTCGCCGACGTCCCGGGCTTTGCGCCGGTCCCGTCGCACGGATCGCAGCGCGCCGACACGTCGACACTGATCTCGGTCGCTTTGCCATGGAACGCATCTTCGAGCGTAATCTCGAGATCGTAACGCAAATCCGCGCCACGCCTTGGGCCCGCCTGTCGCCCGCGGCCATTGCCGCCCATGAATTCGCCGAAGATGTTCTCGAAAATATCCGAAAAGCCTTCGAAGCCCTGTCCGCCACCGCCACCGCCATTTTGGAAAGCGGCCTTGCCGAAGCGATCATAAGCTGCGCGCTTCTGCGGGTCCTTCAGCACGTCATACGCTTCGGAAATCGATTTGAACTTCGCCTCGGAGGCAGCACATCCCGGATTTTTGTCGGGATGAAATTTCATCGCAAGCTTGCGATAGGACGATTTTATCGTCCCATCATCGGCCGTCCGCTCGACCTCGAGTAGTTCGTAATAATCGTCAGACATCAGTGCCCCCGACCCGTCTCGTCACCCCCGCGAAGGCGGGGGGCCAACGCCAGACCATCACGGTCGGGCGTTGGATTCCCGCATGTGCGGGAATGACGAAATTGGTTTGCATATTTACGCCTTAGCGCTGTCGTCCACTTCGGAAAATTCCGCGTCGACAACACCATCATCACCAGGCGCGGCGTCAGGCTGCGGCGAGGCAGCGGCGGCCTGTTCCTTTTCGTAAATGGCCTGACCCATTTTCATGGCAACCTGCG
>JANODH010000295.1:0-3244 GCA_031412595.1 Sphingomonas sp.
TGCCAAAGCCGCTATTGAGTGGCGTCTGATCGGTCATGCTGTTCGCCTTCCGACCGAGAGTGCGCCCCAGGCAGCGCTTGCGACAAGCAAGGCACCAACGGCCTGATGAAGCGTCGCCAGCGCGATGTCGACGCCCGAATAAACCGTGGCAATGCCCAGCAGGATTTGCAGGCCGAGCGTTGCATGTATCGCAATCGAGGCTCGCCGGCCCCCAGCCCGCTTCACTGCGCGCGCCAGCATCACGAGCGCGACCAGTGCGACGACGGCCCACCAGCGATGGATAAAATGCAGGTAAAACGGATCGTTGAACAGATTCCACAGCGGCGACATCGTTGCGTCGAGTGGCTCTGGCACGACTTGCCCGTTCATTAGCGGCCAGCTGTTCGACACTTTGCCTGCATCCATGCCCGCCACGAACGCGCCAAACACGAGCTGGAACCCGAGCACGCCAAACACAGCACTGGTCAAGGGCGTCGGCCTTGACTTGCCACGCCGCAGATCGAGTGCGGTCCAGACGAGGCCTGCAAGGATAAACAGTGCCGTGCACAGATGCGCGGCAAGGCGGAAATGACTGACGTCGGTGCGCTGCGACAGGCCCGATTGCACCATCCACCAGCCAACCGCCCCCTGCAACGCACCGAGCGCGAGCAGCCCGGTCAGCCGCCCTGCATAGCCCGCCGGAATTGCGCGGCGCAGCGCAAACCACGCAAACGGCAACGCAAACGCAAGCCCGATGACGCGCCCGAGCAGCCGGTGAATATATTCCCAGAAATAAATGAATGTGAACTGCGCCATCGTCATGCCGACGTTGACTTCGGTATATTCGGGAATCTGCTTGTATTTCTCGAACTCACTGAGCCAAGCCGCGTCGCTCAGCGGCGGTATCGCCCCGCTGACCGGCTTCCATTCGGTGATCGACAGTCCCGACTCAGTCAGCCGCGTGATGCCGCCGACGACAACCATCAGGAAAACGAGGCCAGCGACGGCAAACAGCCAGTTCGCAATCGCCCGGGCTTGCGTGCGCGGTTGCACGGCTGCTGCAAATGTCGTTGCCATCCCGGCCATATAGGAACATCCGCGCGGCTCGGGAAGAACGCCCGGGCGATAAGGCGCTTATTTCTTTCCGAGCAATTCCATGACTGCCACCGTCATGGCCGTGGCGCCCGTGGTGACCGCCGCGCGGCCATCGACTTTGAACAGCCCCGAATGGTGTCCCGCCACCGCAGGCCCGCCGCTTTTCTCCGCATCGAATGCCGCTTGCGGTGTTCCGCCCACCGCAAAATAGAATCCGGGCACTTTGGTATCAGCGGACACGAAATAAGCGAAGTCCTCCGCACCCATGCCTTTTTGCTCCCACGGCGCCACAGCCTCCGCGCCCAATTCACGCTTGAACGCGGCATTAATCCGCTGCGCCAGCGCACGATCGTTGATGGTCGTCGGCGTACCCGCAGTCACTTTCACGACTGGCAGCAAGGCATCGGGCAAGCCATTCGCACGCGCAATCCCTTCGGCAACCCGGCGGATCGACGCAATCAATTGCGCGCGCGTCACTTCATCGTTGGCACGCACCGTCACGAGCAGATCGGCACGATCCGTGATGATATTCGGTCGGTTTCCGGCATTGAACGCCCCGACTGTGATGACGCCCGGTGTCAGCGGCCCTTTTTCGCGGCTGATGATCCCTTGCAGCGCCTGAACGATCTGCGCCCCGATGTAGATCGGATCCTTGCCGAGCTGCGGCGAAGCCCCATGCGTCGCAATCCCGCGCACCGTGATTTCGAGTGCGTCCGACGACGAATATTGAATGTCTTCGGACGCACTGACTTTGCCCGTCGCGAGCTCGGCGCCGACATGATAGGCCAGCGCATAATCGGGCTTGGGAAAGCGCGCATAAATTCCATCTTCGACCATCATTTTTGCACCACCAAGCGCTTCTTCGGCTGGCTGCACGACAAAGACGATCGTGCCGGCCCAGCGGTCCTTCATCGCTGCCAGCCGCTTGGCCGTCGCGATCATGCCCGTGATATGCGTGTCGTGACCGCAAGCATGCATGACCGGCGAATCCTTGCCGTCGACACCGACCTGTCGCGCTTTGGATGCATTGGGCAGGCCCGATGTTTCCTCGACCGGCAGCCCATCCATGTCGGCGCGGACCAGAACCGTCGGCCCTGCCCCGTTTTTCATCACGCCGACGACACCCGTGCGCCCAACTTTTTCCGTGACGACGATGCCGGGGATCGCGCGCAATTCCTTGGCCATGCGCGCGGCCGTGTTGAATTCGCGAAACGACAATTCGGGATTCCGGTGAAAATAATCATAGGTCGCCGCAAGATTGGCGTCCCAATCCGCGCGGATGGCCGCTGCATAATCGGGTTCGGCGGTTGCAGGGGTCGCAGCCAAAGCCAAGGGAAGAGCAAGCAAAAGTCGTTTCATAAAAGACGTTCCCCGTTTGTATGTTCGTTGCACACGCTTCGCCGAAGCATCATATCCCGATCTGATGGCAATTCAAATCCGCACGAGTCTCGCCGAGCCTGAAACCGACCAGAGCTTCGTGCCGCATCGCCCCGATCGGCCGCTGAAGTCGGAAGGCGGGAAACGATTCAAAGTCGTCTCGGATTACACCGCTGCCGGCGACCAGCCGACCGCTATCAAGGAGCTCGTCGAAACCGCACTGACCGGCGAGCGCAATCAGGTGCTTCTCGGCGTTACCGGCTCTGGCAAGACGTTTACAATGGCACGCGTGATCGAGGAATTGCAGCGACCCGCGCTTATCCTTGCACCCAACAAAATCCTCGCCGCGCAGCTTTACGGCGAAATGAAATCGTTTTTCCCCGAAAACGCCGTCGAATATTTCGTCAGCTATTACGACTATTACCAGCCCGAAGCTTATGTCGCGCGGTCGGATACTTACATCGAGAAAGAAAGCTCGACCAACGAATCGATCGACCGGATGCGGCACTCCGCGACACGCTCCTTGCTGGAGCGCGACGACGTGATCATCGTGGCGTCGGTCTCGTGCCTCTATGGCATCGGCTCGGTTGAAACCTATTCGGCGATGATTTTCGACCTGAAGAAGGGCACGACGGCCGACCAGTCCGAAATCATCCGCAAGCTCGTCGCGCTGCAATACAAGCGCAACGAAGCTTCGTTCCAGCGCGGCAATTTCCGCGTCCGCGGCGATACGCTCGAAATTTTCCCGTCGCATTATGAAGACAGCGCGTGGCGCATTTCGTTCTTTGGCGAC
>JANODH010000296.1:0-3212 GCA_031412595.1 Sphingomonas sp.
TCATTGCAATGCCCTGCCCGCCGCCGATGCACATGGTTATGAGCGCATAGCGCCCACCGATCCGTTCAAGTTCGTAAAGCGCCTTCACGGTGATAATTGCCCCGGTGGCGCCGACCGGGTGGCCCAGCGCAATGCCGCTTCCATTCGGATTCACCTTGGCGGTATCAAACCCAAGCGTCTGCGATACGGCACAAGCCTGCGCAGCAAACGCTTCGTTCGATTCGATGATGTCGATCTGATCAAGCGTCAGCCCTGCGCGTTCGAGCGCAATCGGCACGGCAGCGACGGGACCGATGCCCATAATCTTGGGATCAACCCCGGCATGACCCCAAGCGACGATCCGCGCCATCGGTTTCAGTCCGTGCGCCGCGACGACATCGCGGGTCGCGAGAACGAGCGCGGCTGCACCATCGTTTATGCCCGAGGCATTCCCAGCAGTGACCGAGCCGGACTTGTCGAAGGCGGGGCGCAAAGTGCCAAGATTTTCGGCAGTCGTTTCGCCCCGAACATGCTCGTCGGTATCGAACAATGTCATGCCTTTGCGCGTCTTGATCTCGACCGGGACGATTTGTGTTTCGAAACGTCCCTCTGCGATAGCCACTGATGCGCGGCGATGGCTCTCGGCAGCCAGAGCGTCTTGTGCTTCACGGGTCACGCCATATTCCCGCGCCACATTCTCTGCCGTAACGCCCATGTGGAAACCGCCGAACGGATCGCTCAAAACGTCGAGCAACGCATCGAGCATGACGGTGCTGCCCATTTTTTGACCCCAACGCCCCGATCTAAGAACATGCGGCGACTGGCTCATACTCTCGGCACCGCCCGCCACTGTCACGCCAGCTTCGCCCAGTTGCATCATTTGCGCCGCCGAAACGATCGCCTGCAGCCCCGATCCGCAGAGGCGGTTCAGAGTGAGCGCAGGCACGCCGACGGGTATCCCCGCATTCACGGCAGACACACGCGCGAGATAGGCATCCTTCGGTTCACTCTGGATGACTTGTCCCATGACGACGTGCTCGACGTCGTCGACCGACAGTCCCGATCGTGCGATTGCTTCGGCGATCACGATCCGTCCCAGTTCGGACGGCGCAAGATCCTTCAGCGCGCTACCGAAATCGCCGATCGCAGTGCGCACGGCACCGACAACAAAGACGTCAGTCATGTGATGCGGTACCCCTTTTTGCAGCGAGTGATCGTGGCGATGGCAAGATTTACGCGTCGATCAGCGGCGGTTGACCGTTCGACGCCGAGAGACCGCCATCGACGGGCATGTTGACGCCCGAAACGAAGCTCGCGTCATCGCTGGCGAGAAACGCGATGACGGACGCGATTTCCTCAGGCTGCGCGGCACGACCCATCGGAATGCGTTCATAGAATTTGGCCGTAAGAACATCGCTCGATTTGACGCCGGCAGCCATCGGCGTGTCGGTCAGGCTGGGGCAGACAGAATTTACGCGAACGCCTTTCGAGCCATAATCGAGCGCGAGCGAACGGGTAAGATTGTTGATTGCCCCTTTGGCGGTGTCGTATGCGGCGGCATTCCAGTCCGCTGCGCGGCCCGATGCCGACGACACATTGACGATGCAGCCCTTCACCGCAATCAGGTGTGGAAGCGCAGCGCGGATCGCAAAGAACACCCCATCGAGATTGACGGCCATAACGGTGCGCCAATCGGCCGTCGATACGTCGCCCGCCGCGCCCGGGATGAACACGGCAGCATTGTTGACGAGCACGTCGAGTTTGCCGAAACGCGTGACGGTCTCGTTAACCACTGCAACGATTTCGGCTTCGACGCCGACATCGGCGACATGTACGATTGTTCGCTCGGCGCTAAGGTTCGATGCGACATACTCAAGCGTCGATCGAGTCCGACCGACCAGGACGACAGTCGCGCCTTCCTCAGAGAAGCGCACCGCAGTGGCCGCCCCGATGCCCGTCCCCGCGCCAGTGACGACCACGACTTTGTTGGCAAAGCGCATTATCAAACCTGCTTTCGATCGTTTCTAATTCGTCAGCGCCGAACGTCGGCGCGCTGAATGTACTACGCGCTGGGGCCGATGCGCAGGACCAAGACCACCGTCAGACCACTTCTGCGACTTTTTCGGGCGTGAAAGCATTCGGCGCACTGCGTAGCAGTCGGCCTGGCAAGGCACCCGTCGCAATACCATTCTCAAACGTCACGACGCCGCTTACGATCGTCGCGCGATAGCCGGTCGCCGTCTGGAGCAACCGGATGCCGCCAGCGGGGAGATCGGCAACCATATTCGGGCGCGAGCTGCGCAGATTATCATAATCGATAATGTTAATGTCTGCTTTCATGCCCGGCGCCAGAACGCCACGATCATTGAGATTGTAAAGCCTCGCCGTCGAACGGGTCTGCTTTTCGACAGCCTGCTCGATCGTCAGCTTTGGCCCCGCCGTGCGGTCTCGCGTCCAATGGCTCAGCATGAACGTCGGCATTGCCGCATCGCAGATTGCCCCGCAATGCGCGCCCGCATCCGATCCCGCCGCGATCACAGTCGGGTTGTCCATCAGTTCCTTCAGGAAATCGAGATTATATTCGCCGTAATTGACGAGGATTACGTAAATGTAGCCGTGACCGTCATTTTCCATCATCATGTCATAGAGAATGGAATCTTCCGACACGCCTTTGCGTTTGGCCAACTGCTCGACGCTGTCGTCATGTCCGGGTTCGTAATTCAGCGAGCCGTCGTCCTGTTCGAGGCGGAACATCATTTCATAGCGAAGCGCGGTACCCTCAAAAGGCAGCTTGTCCGAGGTTTCGGACAAAATCGCCGCGCGCGTCGCAGGGTCGCTGAGCTTTTTCACGCGAGCGTCGAACGGCAGATCGGCGACGGCGTCGTAACTCGGCCGCCCCATGAACATGTGAAAGCTGCTCTGCCAGCCCATGACAATACCGGTCGGGCGCATGCTGATCTGCGGATAAATCTGCGCACCCGTTGCCTGGGCCTTGGTTGTTAGCGCCATCGTCGAACGCCACTTCTGGAGGTTGCCGGGGTTTTGAAACAGAAGGTAGGTGAACTTCACGCCATTCTCGCGCGAGATGTCGGCCATCCATTCGATGTCTTCGGCATCGGTGAGACTGCCTTCGATTCCGTCGAAATTCATGTCCGAGACGACTTCGAAAACGCCGTGCCCTGCTTTTTGGATCGCAGCGCCGATACCTTTCATTTCCGCGAGGCCGACTTGCG
>JANODH010000297.1:0-5151 GCA_031412595.1 Sphingomonas sp.
GGCCTAGGCCGTTGTAAAGTTCGAGATCAGTGCGTCATCCGGAGACGAGTTCGCATTAGACTGACAGCACCACTGACAGCACCCACCCGTTCGAGCTATTTTACATCTTGTAGGATAACCGCACATATCCAAATTGCCCAGGGACGTCGTAGGTTGTCGGGTCGTAATTCGGCCCTGTGCAACTGAAGCATGGCGGCGGATCCTGATTGAACACATTGTTGACGCCGACTGTCAAAGCTATGCGCTTATCGAAGAAGGCATATCCCAGCTGCACGTCACCGTAGAAGCGGCTATTCAGTTTTTTGCCATCTGCTTCACGCACAGCGTCGATGTAGCGGCCTGTGAATGATGCCGTCACGGCATCAAATGCCCAATCGAGCGTGCCGTTCCCCTTAAAACGAGGATAGGACTGATCAGGAAATCCGCGCGTCAGCCCACGATAGTCGGTCGTCGTGAAGCCCACTGCTGCTGGGAAGGTCTCGGTGTATTTCAGCAGGAAGTTTCCATTGACCTGAAGACCGAAGCGACCGACTCCGGTTTCGGGTGTGCGGTAATTTGCCGTAACGTCGACACCACGTGTGCGGATGCTGCCGATATTTTGGAGCTGAGCATCGATACGCGAGATAAGCCCTGCCGGCGTTCGCGTGATCGAGCCGCAGCTGAGTGCGTCGGCAGCAAAGGCGCAGCGGTTCAGCGTCAGCTGTGCGTCGACAGGCGCAACGGCGTTGTTCACGCTGATGTCATAATAATTGACTTCGAGGCTTAGCTGGCTGGCAAAGCCACCGCTACGTGCCCACAATGGCGAATAGACGCCGCCGAAGAGCAAAGTTCGCGATGTTTCCGGTCGCAGGTTTTGGTTGCCGCCGGTCAAGACGCTCAGCTGCCCGCCGTTGGGCTCCGAATAACTTCCGCTGGCCGGAACGCCATTGGCAATGCAATTGGTGCGCACGGTCGCTGAGGTATTGAAAGGCGATCCCGGAAACGCAGGGGTCGACCCAGACGCTGGCTGCGGCGGCAGATTGGTGCACGGATCGTCGATCGGGGCGTCGGCGCGCGATGCTGCACCGAATAGTTCACCGATCGCTGGGGCACGGAAGCCTGTGGCATAGGAAGCACGGAAAAGCAGGTCCCGAACCGGCTTCCACGAGCCGCTGCCCGTGTAAGTGGTACTACTGCCGCTGCGTGAAAAATTGGAATGACGGACTGCGCCGCCGATCTCCAGCGAGTAGAAAAACGGCACTTCTTTCAAGAGCGGCACGCGCAATTCGCCGTAAATTTCGTCGGAATTATAACTGCCGCTCGCGGGCAGCGAGGGGATATCTGAGCTTAGCCCAGCGGCAGTAATCGGATCGGGATCGAAACTTCCTTTTTGATAGCGGTGCTCATAGCCGACTGCAAAGCCGACCGGCCCAGCAGGAAGCTCGAAAAGATCGCCGCTGAGGTTTGCCGTATAGTCCTGCAGTTCCTGCGCGCTGCGGTTCCGTTCGATATAGGTGATATAGGCAAGCTGATCAGCCGTAATCGAACCCGCACCGCCAAAAATATTGACCGGGACGCAAGGCGCTACGCAGGCCGAGAGCGGGCCAAGCGCGCGCGTCAGATCAGCTGCATTAACGTTGCCGGTGAAGGATTGCTTGGCATCGTTGAATCCGATGACAGCGTTGGCATCCCAATACCATTTGCGTTCGCCGACAAGGAACGAGCCGTCAAACCCGGCTGTGACTGACATCGTATCGACTGTTTGATTGTATGTTCGTTGCCCAGCCTCGACGAGGCGGCGGCGGACCGTCGAGTAGTTTGCAGGCGGGTCGCCAGGATTACCGGCAGACAGCGTTCCAAACGGATTGAAAGGGTTCGAGCCATCGATCGTGATTCTGTCGAGCAAATTGCCATTCCCCGCATCGGGCCCGATGAAGAGCGGCAGGAACGCTGCCTGGTTTTGCGATTTGCGGTGCGAGTATACCGCTTTTACGCGGAAGTTTACATCCGACGACAGTTCCTGCTTGATGTTTACAAAACCACCATAGCGTTCCGATGGCGTGAGGAAATAATTGAACGGCGCAAAGTTGAAGCGAGCGGCCGCAGTAAATGCCGTGAAGTCGCCACCGACTAAGGTTGGATCATAGACTGGTGTCCGCCCAATAACTGGTGCGCGCAGCGTAAGGCTTTGCCCGTTCACGTCGTAACGCCCTAGGACCGGGGCGCTGCTGCAACCGCCGATCGGATCGGTGCAGCTTGTCTGGCCCGGATTAGGGAATTGTGAAATCGCGCGGTCGCGCGTGCGCACTGCATCCTGCTTCACATAGCTTGCGCCGAAAACAACCGAAGTCGTCGGCGCGTTAATTCCGTAGCTCGCGTTATAGTCCTGGGTATGCCCGTCGCCTTGACGGAAAGTCCCGAACTGAGCCGAGGCCTGGAGACCGTTCTGGCGCGATTTCGTTATGATGTTGACCACACCTGCGAGTGCGTCTGAACCGTAGAGAGGCGACTGGCCGGACTGGAGCACTTCAATGCGCTCGATCATGTTGGCCGGAAGCGTGTTCAGATCGACAGTCGACGGGATGCCGCTGGCACTCGCGCCGTTGACGTAACGAAGCCCGTCGACAAGTACGAGTGTGCGCTTCGCGCCAAGGTAACGCAGATCGATTTCTGCCGACCCCGCGCCAACGCCGCCACCATCCGGCGGATTGCCGATGTTGCCGCTGTTATTCACTTTCGTGTTCAGCCCGCCAGCCGCGCTCGGCAGGCGCTGCAAAATGTCGGCAACCGCCGATAGCCCGGTTTGGGCCAGCGATGTTTGATCCAGTGTCACGACCGGCGAAGTCTGATTGAGCGGATCGCGCCGAATGCGCGAACCTGTGACGATAATCTCCTCGCCGGCCTGCGCTTCGGTTTCCGCAGACGCGCCGACTGTTTGAGCAAGCGCTTCCCCATTTGCGTACATCACCAATGACGCAAGAATGGCACAGGTCGAAAGCAGATATGCTCTTGTCATGATCGGTCTCCCAAGATTTCGGCGACGCTTCGCCTATTTGTGACGATTGCCAACCCCGAAACGTTCAAAGGATTATTTTGCTGCGCCGATTGACGCCGAAGTGTTGTCAGTTGGCCACAGTCATTTGAAGGGTTGATTTGCTTGACGAGAGGGAAACCTACACGTCAAAAGGTCGACGCGGTTTTTTCAGGAGCGCAACGTGAACATCTTCAGAAACGTGTTGCCGTGCGCACTTTTGGCAACTCTCATGTTACCCGTGGCGGGTGTCGCACGAACTGCGGAATCGGAGACGCCGGTGAAAGCAATTATCTCGCCAGCAAATTATGGCAGTCTTGTCGCTCTTTTCAGCGAATGGCGCGCCTTCGAACAGCCTATGATTGAAAATGGCCTGCCCGATTACAGCGCAACAGCGATGGCGCGCAAGGCCGCTACATTGCCCGTTTACCAAGCACGACTGAAATCGATCGATACCACTAACTGGTCGCCTGCCGCGCAGAACGACCACAGGCTCGTTCAAGCGGAAATGCACGGTCTTGATTTCATGCTTCGCGTCCTCAAACCGTGGGCTCGAGACCCTGGTTTCTATCAAACCGTGTTCGGCGACGAGAGTGATGTGCCGGCGCATGAAGGACCGTCCGCCAGCCCCACAATCGATTTGTTCAAGATGCGTTATCCGCTTTCTGCGGCTGACGACCGGCAGCTTTCGACGTTAATCGGTGCGGTGCCTGCGATGCTAAAAGCGGCACAGGTTAATCTAGCGGAAAGCAACGCCGCTGATCTTTGGCGCTATGGTGACCGGGCTTTCAAGGAGCAGAGCGATGTTCTTGCCTCATTAGAGCGTGGTGACCTGAAAATGCGCACGCTTGAAGGAGAGCGCTTGGCGACTCTGTCTGGGGCGAGTGCAGGCCTGCGCCAGGCCGTTAGAGCTGCCAGGCTGGCAACGGACCAATTTGCGGCATGGGTTGCCGCTGAAGCGCCGCGAAAGACTGGTGCGTCAGGGATCGGCAAAGCGAATTATGACTGGTATCTCGCCAATGTTAGTCTGACGCCCTATTCGTGGGATCAGCAAGTCGTGCTGCTCCAGCGCGAACTTGATCGTGCTCTTGCATCGCTAAGACTTGAAGAATTGCGCAACCGCAAGCTTCCGCCGATAAAAGAAATCACCGACCCGGTCGAATATCAGCGGATGGCCGACGCTCAGACTGTAAAATTTAACGCGTTTCTTGTTTCGACAGGGCTTATTTCGAACGAGCCATATTTCAAGGCAGCCTTGATCGCGCAAACAAGCAGTTACGTTCCGCCGGGCAACCGCAATTTCTTCTCGCATGTCACAGCGCTCGATCCGCTGCCACTACTCTCGCATTCGACGCATTGGATTGAGCTGGCCCGCCTGAAGCACGAGCCGCACCCGAGCCCGATGCGCCGCGTTGCGCCATTGTACAACAATTTTGCGGATCGATCGGAAGGCTTTGCAACTGCGATGGAAGAACTCGTTATGCATGCCGGGCTTTATGATGACACGCCGCGAAGCAAAGAACTTGTCTGGATCATGCTGGCAAATCGGGCCGCGCGGGGCCTCGCCTCGCTTCGCGTGCAGGCTAACGAGATTGACCTGACAGACGCTGGGAAGTTTCACGCTGAGTGGACCCCGCGGCATTGGTCAAATCCGGAAAGCCCGCTCGTTGGTTTTGAGCAACTTCTTTATCTTCGTCAGCCCGGATATGGTCCAAGCTACGTTATCGGAAAACTGCAGCTCGATCAGCTGTTTGCGCGCGCATCCCAAAAAGCAGACCGTAACGATGCCCCATTCGAAACAAGCTTGTCATTTAAGCAGATAATCGATGCCGGCATCCTTCCACCGGCACTCATCGCTTACGAAGTACTTGCCGAAGCAGCAAAATAATCGCCGCCAGATTGCGCGTGGCATCGATCCGATTGCCGAGAAGAATCGCGCCAGGGCCGTCGTCCCGACTTTCAAAGATGCTGCCTCACAAATCCGCGCAAGACGTCAGATTAATCTGGGGAGTTTGTTCAGTACGATCGGCAAAAGATCAGGCAAATCATCCGCGATGAGGCCTCGCCCGAATTCTGCAGCGGCTGCGCCATGCATCCAAACACCGGCAGCTGCGGCATAAAATGGGTCCATACCTTGAGCG
>JANODH010000298.1:0-1732 GCA_031412595.1 Sphingomonas sp.
AGCGATTTACCCTCGGTCTGGGCGATGTCGGATCTGCCGGCCGCGATCGAACCAGTGTCCTCGAAGACCGGTGATGGACTGGATGATTTGCGGCGGGCGATTCGCACGGCGCTCGAGGGCGCGGGCGGCGCCACGCATCGCGACTCGGCGCATCGCCCAATGTGTTGAGCATCAGCGTCACGCCATCCGAAACGCCAAGCTCCTTCAGGATCTGGTCGGCCATCACCAGAAGCTCGACGTCGGCCAGCGGTTCGGCCGCGCCGATCACTTCGGCGTCCAACTGATGAAACTGCCTGAACCGCCCCTTTTGCGGCCGCTCATAGCGGAACAGCGGCCCGTGCGTCGCGACTTTCAGCGGCGCATATTGCTGCCATCCTTCCGTCAGGTAGGCCCGCGCGATGCCCGCTGTGAACTCGGGCCGCAGCGTCAGTGAATCCCCGCCGCGATCCTCGAACGAATACATTTCCTTCGACACGACATCTGTGGTTTCCCCCAAAGAGCGCGCGAACACGGCGGTTGCTTCGAACACCGGCACTTCGACCCGCCCGAAACCATAAAGTCGCCGCACGCGATCGAACGTCTGCACGACATGGTGAAAGCGATCCGCTTCCTCACCGATCATGCTTTGCGTGCCGCGAATGGGACGGGGTGTTTCGATCTTCGCCATGGACGCGCGCCTTAGTGGCTAAGCTCTGGTTTATGCAAGAAACCGCGCTAAGAATGTCGGCGTCTCCCGATTTGTGAAAGTCTGCCTGCTCATGCGTTTTCTGTTCGTTGCGTTGCTGACCGCCGTTTCCGCACCCGCTCTCGCCGCCAACAGCGCACCGCAGCCGGTGCCGTTCATCGACACGATCCCCGCCGCGCGGGACATTCCTTACCCCGGCACGATGACGCTAAAAATCGATGCGACCGACATCGACCGTGCTATTTTCCGCGTCGAGCAGCGCATCCCTGTGACGGTGGCGGGGCGGATGACGCTGCTTCTGCCGAAATGGCTGCCGGGCAACCACGCGCCGCGTGGTCAGATCGAAAAGCTTGCGGGCCTTGTCATCAAAGCAGGCGGGCAAACGCTTGTCTGGAAGCGCGATACCGTCGATGTGTTTGCGTTCCATGTCGATGTGCCGACCGGTGCCAAAGCGCTCGACGTGTCGTTCCAGTTCGCCTCGGCAACAGCTCCGGATCAGGGGCGCATTGTCGTCACGCCCGAAATGCTGAACCTGCAATGGGAAGCCGTTTCGCTTTACCCTGCCGGCTATTTCACACGCCAAATTCCGGTCAGCGCGACTGTCACCTATCCCAAAGGCTGGCAGGCCGCGACCGCGCTACGCCCCACCGCCACAAACGGTGACAGCGTGACATATGAAACCACCAACTACGAAGTGCTGATCGACAGCCCTGTCTTTGCCGGCAAATATTTCCGCCGTGACGATCTCGGACAGGGTGTCGCGCTGAACACCGTGGCGGACAGTGCCAAAGAGCTCGTCGTCAAGCCCGAACTGATACAAATGCATCGTAATCTCGTTGACCAGTCGTTGAAGCTGTTCGGGGCAAAGCATTACGATCGTTACGAGTTCCTGCATGCAATCACGGACCGCATGGGGGGCATCGGGCTTGAGCATCACCGCTCGTCGGAAAACCAGAATGATCCCGGCTATTTCCTCGACTGGGAGGGATCACGCCTCGACCACAATCTTCTGCCGCACGAATTCGTGCACAGCTGGAACGGCAAATT
>JANODH010000299.1:0-6764 GCA_031412595.1 Sphingomonas sp.
GCGATCTTGCTTGCTCGCGATGACGGCAATCTTGAATTTGCGCGGGAGGAAGCTGAATTCCGGATGGAAGCTCGACCATTGGCGGAGCATTTCGGCCCAGACGCGCGGGTCGGTCACTTCATCGGCCGCAGCGCCCGCATATTGATCCGATGAAATATTGCGAATGCGATTGCCGCTGGTCTGAATCGCATGCATTTCGACCGTGGCAAGATCGACAAGCAGATCGGGACATTCCTCGAGCTTGATCCAGTTGTACTGGATATTCTGACGCGTCGTGAAATGCCCGTAACCGCGATCATATTTGCGCGCGATATGGCCGAGCATCCGCATCTGGCGGCTGTCCATCGTTCCATAGGGGATCGCCACGCGCAGCATGTAGGCGTGCAGTTGCAAATAGAGGCCGTTCATCAGCCGCATCGGCTTGAACTGATCTTCGGTTATGTCCCCGGCAAGACGGCGCGCGACCTGATCGCGAAAATCGGCAACGCGCGCGTCGACGAGTGCCTGGTCAAATTTGTCGTACTGATACATTTATATCACCCATTCGCCGGCGGCAGGATCGGCAGGTTTCAGTGTAAGATCGGGCCGCACCGTCGGCCCGAGTGCGCGAACGCGATCTTTGATATGTGCGGGCCGTGGCCCCTGCGCCGTTGCGATTGCTTCGATGATGTAGGCAGCGTTTACGCGGCGCGCGCCTTCTTCGGCAGCAAGCACACTTTCACCATGTTCGCCAACATCAATGGCATCCTCGACATGGCGCGACCAATATTCACCCGTCCACCACGTTACGTCACCGGTCTTCAGATCATTGCCCGTCAGGATTTTCATGAAAAAGCTTCCGCATGCTTGGCTAAGGTTTCGAGTTTGTCGACAGCATCCGACAATGCGACGACATCGCCGATGATGAGGATTGCCGGACTGATGACATGTTCGCGCTCCACGAGATCACCCAAATCGGCAAGCAATGTCCGCATCGCGCGCGAACCGGGCAGGGTGCCACGCTCGAGGACGGCAACCGCCATACCGGGTGAAACACCGTCCGCGATCAACTTGTCGGCAATTGCGCGCGCGGTCGTGACGCCCATATAAACGACCAAGGTCCGGCCATGACCCGCGAGACCAGACCAATTCTGCTCGGAAAGTCCTTTGCATGTGCCGGCGACGAAACTGACGGCGCTTGCCCAGTCGCGATGCGTCAGTGGAAGCATTGCTTCGGCACCGGCACCGAGTGCCGATGAGACGCCGGGTATTACTTCGACGTCGAGTCCGGCCGCGCGTACGGCTTCGACTTCCTCGCCGCCACGCCCGAAAATAAAGGGATCGCCACCCTTTAAGCGAACCACAGTGGCCCCGGTTTTTGCATGAGCAATGAGCAATGCATTGATGCCGTCCTGCGGAATCGTATGCCGGTCGCGCTTCTTTGCAACATTGACGCGTTGCGCAGTCGGTTTGACATAACCGAACACGCGATCGTCGATGAGACCATCGTGGATAACGACGTCAGCGTGGCGCAATGCTTCGACAGCTTTCACGGTAAGCAGTCCGGGATCACCGGGCCCTGCGCCGACGAGGATGACGCGGCCGACGGTAAGCGATGGTTGTGGCGGGTGCATAGCGGCCAAATGGTGATCGGCCTCCCTTGACGCAAACGAAACTTACTATGCCGACCGTTAGCGCAGCTATATCAGCGATCGCGCAGGCCGATGCCTATCGCTGCGCGTGGTTGCTCGTCTTCGGATGAGACAACGGGATAAGCGCAATAATCGGCTGCGTAGTAAGCACTCGGACGATGATTGCCGGACAGGCCGATGCCGCCGAATGGCGCTTTGGAGGAAGCGCCGTTCGTTGGCTTGTTCCAGTTGACGATGCCCGCCCGTATGTTCGCCCAGAATTGATCGTAAAGCTGCGCTGAACCGCCGATCAGCGAGGCCGCGAGGCCATAACGCGTGTTGTTGGCTTCGATCAGCGCCGATTCGAAATCAGGCACGCGAACAACCTGAAGAATGGGGCCGAACAATTCGACGTCGGGACGATCGGTCGCATCAGTCATATCGATAATCGTGGGTGACAAAAATGGCCGACCGGGGATGATCCGCTCCATGTGAAGAACGGGCACGCCACCTTTCATGATGAGCGCCAGAAAACTCTCTTGGAGTTGATCGGCGACGTCGTTGTCGATCACGGGACCCATGAACGGCTGCGGTTCACTATGCGGATCAGCGACGATCAGGCGTTCGGCAAGCTGCTTGACCTGAGCAATCAGCGGTTCGTGCATGCCATCACGCACGATGAGACGACGAGCCGCAGTGCAGCGCTGCCCTGCTGTCATGAAAGCCGATTGGACGATCAGAACGGCAGCCGAATGAAGATCGTTCGCATCCCAGACAACGATGGGATTGTTGCCGCCCATTTCCAGCGCGAGGATTTTGCCCGGATTATCGGCAAACTGGCGGTTGATCGCGATCCCTGTCCGCGCAGAGCCCGTAAACAGAACGCCGTCGATGTCCGGATGCGCCACAAGCGCTTTTCCGGCGTCCGGCCCACCGATCACACAACGCACGACACCCAAGGGTATCCCAGCGGCATGATAGCAATCCACGAGCAACTGGCCCGTTGCCGGCGTCTTTTCTGATGGTTTGAATATAATGGCATTGCCAGCGATCAGCGCGGGTACGATGTGCCCGTTGGGGAGATGCGCCGGAAAATTATAGGGCCCGAGCACTGCCATGATTCCGTGCGGTTTGTGACGAAGCGCCTGGCGATTGCGCATGTCGCCATCGAGACGGCGTTGCGCCGTTCGTTCATTATAGGATGCGATCGAGATTTCGACTTTCGCAATGACGGCATCGACTTCGGTTCGCGCTTCCCAAAGCGGCTTGCCGGTTTCGCGCGCAATCGTGTCAGCAAACACATCATGTTTGCTGCGAACGACATTAATGAATCGTCGGAGGCTTTCCACGCGAACAGCAAGCGGACGCGACGCCCATTCGGCAAATGCGCGGCGGGCCTCGCCGACTTCCTCATCGACATCGCTGACAGCACCACGCCAAAAAACGGCGCCTGTCGCAGGCTCGGTCGACACGATCTCTGTTGTCATCGACGATCTTCTAAGCAGCGCTTCATTTATTTTCCAGTGCCAAGCCCATTTGCCGAACATGGTCGATCTTGGCGGCGAATAACGACCAGTCATCGGCATCGGCAATCGGCTGCCAAAGCGCTTCGACGTCCTCGATCAGCATCATGCATGGCTCGGCGCGGGACCAGTAGGGATGCGCCAGATCGATCCTCGGCGTGTAACCGTACAATGCTTCGCGAAGGCGATCGAAGATAGGGTGTTCATAATTGCCGCGCCGTTGTGTGCCGCCTGCCCAATCGAAGAAAAATTGATCGATGCTTGCCTGACTTTCGACCAATGCAGCTTCGATGGCATGTACGACCGCAAGGTTGTTTGCAGGATTCCGCTCCGCGACTCCAAGGCGCCACAGAAACTTTTCGACCAATGCCGTTCTGTAACACGGTGCAAAAGTTGCAAGCGCGGCTTCGAGCGCGTCCGGCGCGGCGATTTCCGATAGTGCGATTGCGAGTTGCGCCAGGTCCCACTGAATAGCTTCTGCTTGTCGACCGAAACTGTAAAGCCCCGCGTGATCGAAGTAGGCTGCCGTGAAGTCGGCGTCGAATGTGGGCGCAAATCGCCACGGTCCGTAATCGAAACTTTCGCCGGAAATGTTGATATTGTCGGTGTTCAGCACGCCGTGGACAAAACCGGCAGCCATGAACGATGCCGCCATTTGTGCGGTTCGCGTGGCGACGAGAGCGAGGAGATGCTCGGGCGGACCGTCTTCTTTGTAATAATGGTTAAGCGCATAAGCTGTGAGACGCCGCAATTCGTCGGTTTGCCCAAGCGCCGCAAGCCGTTGAAAGGTACCGATGCGGATGTGGCCGTGGTTCAGCCGAACCAAGACAGCCGAACGTGTCGGAGAAGGTTCGTCGCCGCGATGCAGCGCTTCGCCCGTCTCGATCAGTGAAAACGTGCGCGAGGTCTCGACGCCCAATGCTTCGAGCATTTCGGTCGCCAGTATTTCACGAATGCCGCCCTTCAGCGTCAAGCGGCCATCGCCGAACCGGCTATAGGGCGTTTGCCCTGACCCCTTGGTACCAAGATCCATCAGACGCCCGCGATTGTCATGCATCTGCGCGAGCAGGAACCCGCGACCGTCGCCGATATCGGGGTTATATACCCGAAATTGGTGACCGTGATAACGCAGCGCAAGCGGCTGCGGGAGCGTCGCAGGAAACGGATCGAACCGACCGAAATGCGCAATCCATTGATCGTCAGTCAAATCAGCAAGGCCGACTTCGGCAGCTGCGCCGTCATGTCGCCACCGCAGCCGATGTTGGGGAAAGTTGGCAGGCTGAACCGGATCCGCGATGAAGTCTGCGATTTCGCTGATCGCGTTGGCGGGTTTGAACGGTTGCGCTGCTGAAGTCATACCGCGATATGGACGGAGAGGGTGGTGCGAGCAACCGTGCGTTACACAGACAGCTATTGGTGGTCGAACGACGGGCTGCGTCTGCATTACCGCAACTATGCGGGCCGAAACGATCGTCCGCTTATCGTATGCATGCCTGGACTGACCCGAAACGCACGTGATTTCGAAGCTTTGGCGTTGCGCCTGTCGCCTGACTGGCGCGTTCTGACCGTCGATTTTCGAGGACGCGGCGAAAGCGCTTATGCCAAAGATGCGATGACCTATGTGCCGATCACATATGTTCAGGACGTCGAGCGGCTTTTGGCGGATCTAAAGATCGATCGCTTCGTTGCAATCGGAACCTCACTCGGCGGCATCGTGACAATGCTGCTTGCTGCCACTGGGCGCGCAAAGCTGGCGGGCGCGATATTGAATGACATTGGCCCGGTTATCGAACCCGAAGGCCTCGCCCGCATAAAAGGCATTGTCGGCCGATCGATATCGTGGCCGACTTGGCTTCATGCTGCGCGGTCGCTGGCCGAAGCGAGCGCAACCATCTATCCGGGCTATGCGCTCGAGGATTGGTTGTGCATGGCCAAGCAGCTTTATCGGTTGACGCCAGCGGGGCGGATCGTGCCCGATTATGATATGAATATCGCCGAACCGTTTCGTCTGCCTGGCGGCGAGGCGGGGGTTAGTCTCTGGCCTGCGCTCGATGCCCTAGCGGACGTCCCGACGCTCATCGTCCGTGGCGAACTGTCGGACCTATTCAGCGCGTCGACGGCCCTTGCGATGACAGACCGACTGAACACTGCAGCTTGCGTTACGGTGCCTGGAGTCGGGCATACGCCAACGCTCGACGAGTCCGAGGCGCGCATTGCGATTGATCGGTTGCTGGCACAAATTTCTGCGTGAGCAATCTGCATATCCTGCATTGTCATTCGACATTTTCACTGGGTGGCAAAGAAGCGCGCGCTGTTCGGCTGATGAATTCTTTTGGGCAAACCGCACGGCATACGATCATAAGTGCGATGCCCGGTGCACTTGGCGCGCGAAGTGCGATCTCGCCGGGGATTATTGTCGACTTTCCCGAACGCGCGCCAAGCCTCGAAGGCAAGCCTGCATTGGCGCGATATCGAGCACTCGCCAGTTTCATGCAGCGGTTCGACTTGATCCTGACTTATAATTGGGGTGCGATGGATGCCGTGATGACGCGGCGTATGTTTCCGAAAATCCTGCCGCCGCTCGTCCATCACGAAGATGGCTTCATCGCCGATGAAGCCGAGGCCTTGGACATCAAACGCAATCTGTTTCGCCGACTGGGGCTGCCAGCAGTTTATGCATTGGTGGTACCGTCGCAGCAGCTTGAAGCGATCGCGAGCGATATATGGAAGCAACCAGCAAGCCGCGTGCACCGGATCGCCAACGGCGTCGACGTCACAGCCTATCGTTCAAAACCGACGATCAGCATTCCAGGCCTGAAGAAAAAGCCGGGCGACGTCATAATCGGGACACTCGCGGGTCTGCGTCCGGTCAAGAACTTGCCACGTCTTGTTCGTGCGGCGGCAGCTGTGGCAAACAGCCGTCTCGTCATTGTCGGCGAGGGTCCTGAGCGGGATGAGATCCGTGCCGAGGCCGTGCGCATCGGTTATGGAGATCGTCTGGTCATGCCGGGATTCCTCGCAAGGCCACACCGCTATATTGGCCAGTTCGATATCTTCGCGCTGTCTTCGGACAGTGAGCAGTTTCCGATATCTTTGGTCGAAGCAATGGCTGCTGGCCTGCCGTGCGTGGCGACAAATGTTGGGGATGTGGCAGCGATCGTGTCAAAGGAAAATCAGCGATTTATCGTCGAACCGAACGACGACGGAGGTCTTCGACGGGCGTTGCAAACGCTCGCGTCGGATCCGGGACTGCGGGCTGCTTTAGGCGTGACCAATCAAGCAAAGGCCCGTGCAAATTTTGATGAGCAGGCGATGATTTCGTCGTATAAAACTTTGTATGAGGACGCTGTCGGCTGGCGAGGCGCCCTTGGCGAAAGTTGAAGCATTTTGCTCGGGAGCAGCGTATAACATGATCAGGGGCGCAAGGAGCAGAACGCTTGTTTAAGGGTTTGAAGCCGATCCTTTATCAGGGTCGTGAAGTTTGGCCGCTCATCGAGGGCGGCAAGGGTGTTTCGGCAACCAATCACGCAAGTGCCGGTGCTTGGGCATTGGCAGGCGGTATCGGAACCGTAAGCGCGGTCAATGCCGACAGCTACGACCCGACCGGCAAGATCATTCCGCAGGTTTATGC
>JANODH010000300.1:0-2034 GCA_031412595.1 Sphingomonas sp.
CATCGGGCCGCTGCTGCGGCTGATCGGCCGTCTGGGTGAGCAGGAATTGTTCATTGTCGTCGGCCTGTTTACGGTCTTTGCGGCGGCCTCGGTCATGGAATTGCTTCATCTGTCGACGGCGCTTGGTGCATTTGTTGCGGGTGTTATGCTGGCGGATTCGCCGTATCGGCATGAAATCGAAGCCGATATCGAGCCGTTTCGCGCCGTCCTGCTGGGCCTGTTTTTCATGGCAGTCGGCATGGTTGTTGACGTCGATGCCGTGCTCGCAAATCCGCTGTTTGTTATCGGCATGGCAGCGGCCCTGGTTTCTCTCAAAACCGTCCTGATCTTCGGTCTTGCAAAGCTGTTCGGCATGGAAACGCGGCCGGCGCTCGGGCTCGGCCTCCTCTTGAGCCAGGGCGGCGAATTCGGCTTCGTCCTCTTCTCGCAAGCGCAAGACGCGCTGCTGATCGAGCCCAGCGCGGCAAGCTTGTTTGGCGCGGTCGTCACCTTGTCGATGGCGACGACGCCATTTCTCCTGATGATCGCGCGGCGTTTCGAAAACGCCCCTGCCAAGGGTGACAACCCCGAGGGGCCTGCGGCAGCGGCAAATTCGAGCGCAATTATCGTCGGTTATGGTCGATTCGGGCAAACCGTCTCGCAAATGCTGCTTGCGGACGGTGTTTCGGTGACGTTGATCGACGTCAAACCGTCGCAGATCGAGCGCACGGCCGAATTCGGCGTAAAAGTCTATTATGGCGATGGTCGCCGGATCGACTTGTTGCGAACGGCGGGCGCCGATCAGGCCGCGCTGATCCTGTTTTGCACCGATGACCCGACGCTGGGTCCCAAGGAACTGCAGCCGATCCTGACGACTTTCCCGCGAGCGGCTGTGCTTGTCCGTGCGTTCGACCGTCGGCAGATGATCGCGCTCGCGCCGCTCGATCTGACGGCAAGCATTCGTGAGGTCTACGAATCAGCGATCCTGATGGGGATCGAAGGGCTGAAAGCGCTGGCGGTCGACGGTTCACGGATTGCCGAAATCGAAGGCGAGTATCGGCGGCGCGATGTCGAGCGGCTCCAAGCGCAAGGCGTCAGCGGCGACTTGCACGTGCTCAAGGACATGATGTTCCGCGGCGAGCGATTCGAGGCAAAGCGTGAAGCGTGACCCACTGATCATGATTGCCGCGCTGTCGGCGGCTTTGGCGATCATGGCCGGGGCATTCGGTGCGCATGGCGCCTCGGCGGAAATGGCGGCCTTGCTGCGCACCGGCGCCGCTTATCAGCTGCCGCATGCCGCTGCCGCAATCACGGTCGCGCGCTTTGACCGTCGCGCGTCATGGCTGCTCCTTGTCGGCGGCATCATTTTTGGCACCAGTTTGTATTCACTCGCGCTCGGTGCACCGCGCTGGCTTGGCGCGATCACGCCGCTCGGCGGCGTCACGATGATCGGCGGCTGGCTGTGGCTAGCATTTTCGCGCACGCGATGACCTGGTTCCCGCACAGTTTCGAGGGACCGATCGTTCACCACAATCTGGGGACCTACCAATATACGGTCGTGTTTCTGCCACCCGATATTGCCGACGAACTTCCGTTCGAAACCACGCCGCGATTGCGCTTTGCGGGTGAATTCAACGATTTACCATTTTCAGGCGCGTGGCAGCCCTCGCGAGGCCGCTGGTATGTCATGCTCTCAAAGCCATTGCTGCGAGACGCAGGGGTTGACGTTGGTGACGAAGTCGAGATCCGATTCCGGATCGAGGACCCGAACGCCGTCGACGTGCCGAACGCGCTTAATCAGGCGATCCTTGAAGACGCCAATGCGAACGCAGCCTGGCAAAGCTTGTCCGCCGGAAAGCAGCGCGCGCTTGCCTATCGCGTTGCGGGTGCCAAATCGGTGCCGACCCGTGATCGACGCATAAGCGAAGTGATGGCAGCGCTGCGCGGCGAGCGTGTGCCAGCACTGTCGCGGCTACTTGGCGACCGTCTTTCCGGCTGAACGGCACTTGTCCGAGCAGTAAACCACATTGTCCCAGTCGCGCGCCCATTTCTTGC
>JANODH010000301.1:0-5233 GCA_031412595.1 Sphingomonas sp.
TATCTCAATCTCGACCGGACATCGGGCACGCTGTCGGGCGGCGAAAGCCAGCGTATTCGGCTGGCGTCACAAATCGGCAGCGGGCTGTCGGGCGTGCTTTATGTGCTCGATGAGCCCAGCATCGGGCTGCACCAGAAAGACAATGACCGGCTGCTCATCACGCTGCGCCGCCTGCGCGATCTCGGCAATACCGTCATCGTCGTCGAACATGACGAGGACGCGATCCGCACCGCCGATCATGTCGTCGATATGGGCCCGGGTGCCGGTGTCCACGGCGGCGAGATCGTTGCGCAGGGGACGTTGCAGGATATTCTCGATTGCGAAACCAGCCTGACGGGCGATTATCTGTCAGGCCGCCGCAGCGTGCCGATCCCCGCCAAGCGGCGCAAGGGCAATGGCAAGAAGCTGACGGTCAAAGGCGCGCGCGCGAACAATCTGAAAGACGTAACCGCAAGCATCCCGCTCGGCACGTTTACTTGCGTGACCGGCGTTTCGGGGTCGGGCAAGTCGAGCTTTACGATCGATACGCTTTATGCAGCGTCGGCGCGGGCGTTGAACGGCGCGCGGATGCTTGCCGGACATCATGAGAAGATCGAGGGGCTGCAATTCCTCGACAAAGTGATCGACATCGACCAGTCGCCGATCGGCCGCACCCCACGCAGCAATCCGGCGACGTATACCGGCAGCTTCACGCAGATCCGCGACTGGTTTGCCGGTCTCCCCGAAAGTGCCGCGCGCGGATACAAGCCGGGGCGGTTCAGCTTCAACGTCAAAGGCGGTCGGTGCGAAGCCTGCTCGGGCGATGGCCTGATCAAGATCGAAATGCATTTCCTGCCAGACGTCTACGTGACATGCGACGTCTGCCACGGCGCGCGCTACAATCGCGAGACTTTGGAAGTGAAGTTCAAAGGCAAGTCGATTGCCGACGTGCTCGACATGACTGTCGAAGATGCCGTCGAGTTCTTCAAGGCCGTCCCCGGAATCCGCGACAAAATGGCCATGCTGGCCGAAGTGGGCCTCGGCTATGTCAAAGTCGGGCAGCAGGCGACCACATTATCGGGCGGTGAGGCCCAGCGCGTCAAACTCGCCAAGGAATTGAGCCGCCGTGCGACCGGCCAGACGCTCTATATTCTCGACGAGCCGACGACGGGCCTGCATTTCGAAGACGTGCGCAAACTACTCGAAGTCCTGCATGCGCTTGTCGAGCAAGGCAACAGCGTTGTCGTCATTGAGCACAATCTCGAAGTCATCAAGACAGCGGATTGGGTCATCGACCTTGGCCCCGAAGGCGGCGTCCGCGGCGGCGAGATCGTCGCCGTCGGGACGCCAGAAAATGTTGCCAAGGAGCCGCGCAGCTACACGGGCCACTATCTGGCGCCGTTGCTCGGCATGAAAAGCGTTTCAGCCCTGATTTAGGCGCGTGCGTGTGCCATTGCGGCCAGAAGCATCTTTGCGGCCGGTTCGGAAGACGCTGGGTTCTGCCCGGTGATCAAGAGGCCGTCTTGCACGACATAGGGCGCGAAATCGGGGCCCTTGCTGTAGTTTCCGCCTGTTTCGATCAGCATATCTTCGACAAGAAACGGCACCACGTCGGTCAGGCCAACCGCTTCTTCTTCGCCATTCGTGAAACCCGCAACCTTGCGGTCCTTGACGAGCGACGATCCATCGGGCGCACGCACGCTTTTCAGCACGCCGGGCGCATGACACACAAGTGCGACGGGAATATCCGACGCAATCGCATCTTCGATGAGCGCAATCGAATGCGTGCTGTTCGTCAAATCCCACAACGGCCCGTGGCCACCGGGATAGAAAACGGCGTCAAAATCGGTAACGTCGATTTCGGCGAGACGGTGTGTCGCTGCGAGCGCCGCGTTCGCGCCCGCGTCGTCGCGAAAACGCTTGGTTGCGTCGGTTTGCGCATCGGGCAAATCGCTTTTCGGATCGAGCGGCGGCTGCCCCCCTTTGGGAGAGGCAATCGTGACTTCGGCCCCAGCGTCGAGAAACACGTAATAAGGTGCCGCAAACTCCTCGAGCCAAAAGCCGGTCGGTTTACCGGTATTGCCGAGGCGATCGTGCGACGTGAGGACCATGAGAATTTTCATACGGGCTTTCCTTGGAATCTGGTGATGGCACGCAAATTTCGAGCGAGGACCAGCAGGGGAAAGACGCAACCTAGGTTTAAGTTCCATCCGCGGCCCGTTGTCTCGGCAAACGACGAGCTAAGCGCGCGCTTCCTCGACCACGCCGACCGAATTGACGCGCAGCGCCTTCAAAACGGTATCGACGATCGCGACGGCATCGAGGCCCGCTTCGGCATATTGCACGTCGGGCTTATTATGATCCTGAAACAGATCGGGCAGCCGCAGCGTGCGCAGTTTCAACCCGGCGTCGATCAGGCCCTCGTCGCTTGCCATCGTCAGGACATGGGCGCCGAGGCCACCGATGCTGTTTTCCTCGATCGTCACGGCCACTTCATGCGTGGTAAGCAGCTTGCGAATAAGCTCGACATCGAGTGGCTTGGCAAAGCGCAAATCGGCAACCGTTGTCGAAAGCCCCTTCGCTTCGAGCACGTCGGCGGCTTTCATGGCTTCCTCAAGCCGCGTGCCGAGCGACAAGATCGCAACTTTCTTGCCGTGGCGCACAATGCGGCCTTTGCCGATTTCGAGCTGCTGCGGCACCGAAGGCAGCGCAATCCCGGTGCCGTTGCCGCGCGGATAACGGAAGGCGATCGGGCCGCTGTCATGCAAAACAGCCGTGTAAGTCATGTGGACCAGTTCAGCTTCATCGGCAGGCGCCATCACCACAAAATTGGGTAATGTCGCCAGATAGGTGACATCGAACGATCCGGCATGCGTGCAGCCGTCCGCGCCGACCAGGCCGGCGCGGTCGATAGCGAAGCGCACCGGCAGGTTCTGGATCGCCACATCATGCACGACCTGATCATAAGCACGCTGCAAGAAGGTCGAATAAATCGCGCAAAAAGGACGCATCCCCTGCGCCGCAAGCCCTGCGGCAAAGGTGACGGCATGCTGTTCGGCAATGCCGACGTCGAATGCGCGGTCGGGGTGCGCTTTGGCAAATTTGTCGACGCCAGTGCCGCTGGGCATCGCCGCTGTGATCGCAACAATTCGATTGTCGGTTTCGGCCAGTTTGGCAAGCGTTTCGCCGAAGACATTCTGGTAACTCGGCGGACCCGGCGGGGCTTTGTCCTGTGTGCCGGTAACAACGTCGAATTTCTGGACCCCATGATATTTATCGGCGCTGGCTTCTGCGGGTCCGTAGCCTTTGCCCTTTTTCGTGACGACGTGGATCAGGCACGGGCCTTCAGCCGCGTCACGGACATTTTCGAGAACCGGGATCAGATGGTCCAAATCATGCCCGTCGATCGGGCCGACGTAATAAAAGCCGAGTTCTTCGAAAAACGTGCCGCCCATTGCCATGCCGCGCGCGAATTCATCGGTTTTCTTCAAACTCAAGTGCAGCTGTCGCGGCAGTTTGCGCGCCAGACGCTTGGCCAGATCGCGCAAGCCCAGAAACTCACGGCTCGAAACGATGCGCGCGAGATAGGCCGACAAACCACCCACCGGCGGCGCGATCGACATGTCGTTATCGTTCAGGATGACGACCAGCCGATTGCCCGCCTGCTCGGCATTGTTCATGGCTTCATAAGCCATGCCGGCCGACATCGATCCATCGCCGATGACCGCAATGGCTTTGCCCGGCACGTCGTTCAGCTTGTTCGCAACCGCAAAACCGAGCGCAGCACTGATCGACGTCGACGAATGTGCCGCGCCGAAGGGATCATATTCGCTTTCGGTGCGCTTGGTGAAGCCCGAAAGGCCCCCGCCCTGCCGCAGCGTGCGAATACGATCGCGACGACCCGTCAGAATTTTGTGCGGATACGCCTGATGCCCAACATCCCAGACGAGACGATCTTCAGGCGTGTTGAAAACATAGTGGATCGCCACGGTCAATTCGACCACGCCAAGCCCTGAACCCAGATGGCCGCCGGTCGCGCCGACAGCCGAAATCATTTCGGCGCGCAGTTCGTCTGCAAGCTGCCGGAGGTCGGACGCGGGAAGTTTGCGGAGCTCGGCCGGTGTGTTCGCTGTGTCGAGCAACGGCGTGTCTGGGCGATTGGACATGGGGCCTGATAATCGTTGTTTACGTCAGCCGCAATCCGCGCATTTGCCGCGCACTTCGATAACGGGACGCAATTGGCGAAAACCCGCGCTGGTCGCTGCGTCGCGCACTTTGGCGGTCACGCTGTCGTCATCGAGATGCGTTGCTTGTCCGCATTCGTCGCAAACGAGGAAAATGCAGTCGTGAACGCAATCGGGGTGCGCATTGGCGACATAGGCATTCGCGCTCTCCACGCGCCGTGCGATATTGGCGGACACGAACAGATCGAGGATCCGATAAACACTGTTTGCAGCGATCCGCCGCCCCTCGGATTTGGACACGGCCTCGGCAATGTCATAAGCGCTTGCCGGTTTTTTGAATTTCGAGAGCACGGCATAAATCGACGCGCGCATTGCCGTCCACTGTTCGCCCGAATCTTCGAGAGCGGCCTGCGCTGCTTCGGCCATCGGCCGGCCATGATGCAATGTGTGATCGTGCGCGCCCATCGCTGGAATGTAGGCGCGGATCAGACCGATGCCAAGCGATTGAGGAAATGGGCACTGGCCAGCAGGATCACGCCAAGAACCGTCAGAAGCATCTCGAAATTGCCATGCGGCAAAACCAGCGCTGCAGCCATTAGGCCGAGACCCAGCCCGCCAATTGCCAAAGGCAGCAATCGCTTGTGCTTCATGATGCCGTTGCCCAGCGCGACGATGCCGAGCACCACAGCCAAACCCAGACCGACTTCATGTATTATGGGGCTGCCAAGAACGCCGCCCAGGGTCGAAAAAGTTGCAAAAACCAGTGCGGTCACGAAGCAATGAACGAGGCAAAACCCCGAGACAGCAATCGCGACGCGATCTATTGCTCCACTTCTGCCAACTTCCGCGCTCATCACGACTCCTGATACAGTGCCTCTACACGATGTTCGCGAGGTTACAACATATCATCACAAATTTTGTGTGCTGCAAAACACAACGCAACAACAAGGGCTTGTGTTGCAAATCGGCAACACCATATCGCGGTCAACGAAAGGGATCCTATGAACCTCGAGCTCTTTACAGACCGCGCCAAGGGTTTTCTCCAATCCGCACAGACTGTCGCAATTCGC
>JANODH010000302.1:0-21191 GCA_031412595.1 Sphingomonas sp.
CGCGGCGCGCGACCCGGCTGATTACTTCGCGGCGTCGCGCAAACTTTTTGCGTCGGTCAGAACGCCGGACATGAATGTCCTCTCGCGGCGGCGCATCGATGTTGGCGGGTTCAAGCGGATTGTATACGCGCTTAATCCCACGATGCAGCCGTCGCACATCGTCGTTGTCACTGATCGACGTGGCGATTGGTTCGAAGAACTGCGCATTTGTCTCTCGCGTGAATTCCGCTCGCAACCTTGCCCACGAAATCGACCGCGTGGTGCGCCCGATGGCGCAGCTGTCAAAATATGGCGGTCAGCGCGTTAAGCGTCGATGACGGCTGTGCTCGGATGATGCCGGTCGAGATGCTTTTTGATTATTCTCAGGTTGCGCGTGTTCGACTGAAAGAAAAAGTCGGGAACGGCGCCGATGAAGGGGATGGCACCGAGCAGCGCATCGACACCGATATTGCCAGCCATGCGAACATAGGCATGTTTCGGCACCCCGAGGTTACGCGCTTCCCACGCAAGCCAGCTACCCATGACCGCTGCAATCACGCTGCCGCCGACCGGCAATAAGCTGAGTATGACATCGAGGCCGAAGCGCCGGTTCGTGCCCGGGATAACAAACAGGCCTTCAAGCAGCTTTTCCATGGCCTCGATGCGCCGCCGCACTGATGCAGGGTCACTGCCGCCCAGCCCAATGGTGCGCGTAAGAGCATCGAAATCAACTTGCTTAAACGTTGGCATCTGTATCTCCCGTCGACACGATATGGGGAAGCCCAATCCGTAGCACAACATGACCATCGAAACCGCGACCTACTTGGCGCTAAGGACGCATTGAATGTTCAAGGCAGCGCAAGCATTTAGCCGTTTGCCGCCGTCGGTCGGTCGAGCGGAAATGACACACGCTCTGTCGATGGCTGTCGTGCAAAACAGATCGCCACGCCGCACATGTGTGGCCGCGAGGCCAGGGTCGTATGTCGCTCCACGCCCTGCTTGCTCCTGCACTTGTGGGCCCGACGAGTACAGCTCGAAGCGAACTCACCCCCAAAGGCTGTGCCAGACGGTGATCTGCAAGTGCAGGAGCAAAAATTCAGGGGCAATTGCCAGCGAGACACGCTTTGTGCAGCTTCCATGCCAGCCAGGCGGAGATGACGCACATAGCCGCCGTCATCAACAATTGGTCGACGGCTGATACACCGATTGCACTCAACCCCAGTGCAAGAGCCGAACCCGCGACCATGCAACCGGCGTTGACGATATTGTTTGCGGCAACCGTCCGTGCCGTTTCGCTTATCGGTACTGTCGTGGTGAGGAATGCATAGAGCGGAACCACGAACATCCCACCCGCAATTGCAATGCCGAGCAGCGCGAATGCCAACGGAATGGCTCCCGGATGCGCGAGGAATTCGACGACACCATAAAGGTCGCCATTGTTGTCCTGAACCCAGTTTTTCGCGATCAGATGAAAGCCTACGACGAAAAGCCCCATCACGATGACCGACACGGGCGAATAACGCGCCGACACTTCGCTCTTCAGCAGCCGGTTTATGATGATCGATCCGATCGCAATCCCGACTGAGAAAATCGCGAGAAACAGGCTGGCCACTTCCTTATCCGACGTCAGCACGTTTTTGACGAGTGGCGGAAACTGAATGAACAGCACGGTTCCGATGGTCCAGAAAAAGCTGATTGAAATGATGGCGAGGAATAATCGCGGGATGTGCATCGTCCCGCTTACCAGCCGGTAGGAGGCACGCAGGATGTTAAAATCGATTGCATCGGGTTTACCGACGGGCGGGGCCGCTGGCACATGTCGGCCGCTGAACCAACCGATGACAGCGATTGCGACGACGGCAGTTGCCGCTACGTGCGCGCTTATAAATCCCGCAAGGATCGTGCCGGCGAGAATTGCGATATACGTGCCTGCTTCGATCAGTCCCGTGCCGCCCAGTACTTCATCTGGTTCGAGATGCTGCGGCAAAATGGCATATTTGATGGGGCCGAAAAATGTGGAATGCACGCCCATGGCGACCAACGCCACAAGCATCAGAGGTATGTTTGCGATCAATAATCCAGCTGCACCAACCAGCATAATGCCGACTTCGGCGGCCTTAACGATGCGAACAAGCTTCGCCTTGTCGCGCGCGTCTGCGAGTTGCCCTGCAACAGCCGACAGCAGAAAGAAGGGAATTACGAAAAGCGCGGTGGCGATTCCGCTGAATTGTTCTTCCTGTTTCGGGTCGGAGTAAACGTTGTATACGACGAACAAGACCATTGCGTTCTTGAACAGGTTGTCGTTCATGGCACCGAGAAATTGCGTAACGAACAGGGGCAAAAATCGGCGTGCCTTGAGCAAATGAGTAGTGTTCTGCATCAAGGCTGCTTCGTCCCCATACCATTGCGACTGCGCCAGCCCTTAGCCAGCTTTGCGCCAGCCGCCAAACGCTATAACGCGGCGCAGGCATGATGAGTCTTCCAAACATACTGACGCTTTCGCGCATCGTTACGGTGCCATTGCTCGTCGCGCTGCTTTGGTTTCCCGGGTGGGAATTGGGCTATGCGTTAGGCTTCGCGCTTTACTGCCTGATGGGGATCACGGACTATTTCGATGGCTATCTGGCGCGCGCGAATGGTCAAGTTTCAAAACTCGGCGTATTTCTGGATCCGATTGCCGACAAGATTATGGTTGCCGCTGTTATCATGATGTTAGTGGGCACGCGCCACGAAGCGGCCTCGATCAGCGGCGTTCACATCATCCCGGCGATCATCATCTTGCTGCGCGAAATCACGGTTTCGGGATTGCGCGAATTTTTGGCTGGGTTGCAGGTTTCGTTGCCGGTCTCCCAACTCGCCAAATGGAAAACCGCACTGCAGATGATCGCACTCGGCGCGCTCATACTGGCGGGCGCATTGCCAACACTCATTTGGATCAAACAAGTCGGTGTCGGTTCGCTTTGGGCGGCCGCTGCACTCACACTGGTCACCGGCTGGGATTATCTCCGCGTCGGCATCCGGCATATGGACTGATGGTAAAGGTGCTCTATTTTGCGTGGGTTCGCGACATGATCGGGCGCGATGAAGAGATCGTCGTGATCCCGCCTGATGTTACGTCGGTCGGCAGCCTCGCAATTTATCTCGCTGGCCTCAGTGACCGCCACGCGCAGGCCTTTGCGGATCCCCAGCGACTGCGGGCCGCGGTCGATCTGACCATGGTGGGCTTCGATGCCACTGTCGTAAATGCGCAGGAAATTGCTTTTTTCCCGCCTGTGACTGGCGGATGATCAAGGTTCGTGTCGATGCAGCCGACTTCGATGTCGGCATTGAGACGGACCAGCTGGTCGGTGGCGGTGCGGGTGGTATCGCATCGTTTATTGGTGTGGTCCGCGGTGACGGTGGACTGATATCGCTGACGCTCGAGGATTATCCTGCGATGACGACGCGCGCCTTGCAGCAGTTGGCGGAGAACGCTGTCGCGCGCTGGCCGCTGACGAACGTCACCTTGGTCCATCGGACGGGGACGATGCACCCGGGCGATCGGATCGTCTTTGTCGGCACGGCGTCTGCGCATCGTGCTGCTGCGCTCGAAAGCTGTGCCTATCTGATCGATCGTCTGAAAACCGACGCCCCGTTCTGGAAACATGAGCTATTCGCAGATGGACGAAAACATTGGGTTGAGCCACAGGCAGCAGACTCGGTCGCCGTCGCGCGATGGGGTTAGGCGAGTGGATCGTAACCGAGTACTTTGGCCAGGCTGTAGAGGCTTGTGACCGTGAGCACGACGCCGACAAGACGCATCAGTGATTGCGCCTGAACCCGTTTTGCCAATACCGCGCCCAGTGGCGCTGCCGTAATGCCGCCGATCAACAATCCTATCGTGGCTGTCGTAAACGCTTGCCAGCCCAGCCCGATCAGAAACGTGACGGAAATCGACAGGGTCAGGAAAAATTCGGCAGCGTTGACGGTGCCGATGGTCATTCGAGGCGTCGTTCCCTGAATCAGTAAATTCGAAGTAACGACAGGGCCCCAGCCACCCCCCCCGATTGCATCGAGAAAACCGCCGACAAGGCCAAGCGGTGCGATCACACGTGGTGATCGGCTCTTGGGCGGATGCGTCGATTTCCAAAGCAAATATAGACCAATGAGCGCGAGATACGTCATAACAAACGGGCGAGTGACGTCACCATCGAGATTAATCAATGCATAGGCCCCGATGACACCGCCAATGACCCCAGGCACGATCAAACGCGCGAATAGTTTCCAGTCAATATTACGATGCAGTGCGTGGCTGATCCCCGAAGCAGCCGTGGTAAATACCTCGACCAGATGCACGCCAGCCGAGGCGCGGGCCGGGGGAACGCCCATGACACTGACCATCAATGTCGATGAGATGACACCAAATGCCATGCCGAGCGCACCGTCGACAAGCTGCGCCCCAAAGCCGATGAGGATGAACGGCAGAATCGCTGCCCAATCAAGGCTGTTAATGTCGATCATTACAGTAGAGTAAGCTCGACTGTTCATCTCCGCGCAAGATATTTCGCTATGTTGCTGGTAAAGCGAGGCTATTTGACGACGGGTTGCATCATGGCGCGCGCGGTTTAAGTTGTGTCGGCAAATAAAGGGTTTTTGACGATGATCGACGGTCTGATCTCGTATCTCGATTCGATCAAAGCGCGTGATCCTGCCGCTCGTTCACGGTGGGAAATTCTCACTTATCCGGGTGTCTGGGCGCTGATGCTGCACCGCGTCGCGCACTGGTTGTTTCGCGGTGAACTTTATTTTGTCGCACGGCTCGTCAATCACATCTCGAGGATGTTTACGGCGATCGATATTCACCCGGGCGCTTCAATCGGTCGCAATTTTTTCATCGATCACGGTTTTTCCGTGATCGGCGAAACTGCGATTATCGGGGATAATGTGACGATTTATCAGAATGTGACCTTGGGCGGAACGAACCCGGCTAACGGTATTCCAGGGAAACGGCACCCGACTTTGCTTGACGGTGTAATCGTCGGATCGGGCGCGCAAGTCCTCGGACCAATTACTGTCGGCGAGCGAGCGCGAATTGGCGCGAACTCGGTTGTAACGAAGGATGTGGCAGAAGGTGCGACGATGATTGGGATCCCCGCGCGATCGACGCTCATGGGGGCCAACGAATATCAACAGTCGTTCATGCCATATGGTACGCCGTGCAGCGAGAAGTTCGATCCAGCGACACAGCAGCTCGAAATACTGAAGTGTGAAGTGGAAGCGTTGCGCGCAAAACTGGCGGCTTTTACCGAATCCGATCAGGCGCGTTCGGCCTGATGAGTTTTGCGTAATGGGTGTTGTCGCGCCGTTCCCTCAGCCGGTTTACCAAGTCGGCTTTGAGCGAGCCGAGTTATCGCGCATCCTCGATCTCTATGGCCGCATGGTCGCTGCCGGCCACTGGCGCGACTATGCACTTCAGTTCGACCGCAAAACTGCTGTCTTTGCGGCTTTTCGCCGTGCTGCCGAACGTCCAGAAGTGCGGATCGAAAAATGTCCCGCGTTACGCAACCGCCAGGGCGAATGGGCACTGATCGGCGAAGGAGGCTTGGTTTTGAAGCGAGGGCAGGAACTCAGTCCGGTGCTGGCGCCGATCGAGCGGCGGTTGATGAAGCTCGTCGCGGGTTAGCGGCTAGGAACTGGCCATGGTCCGCGCAATAAGCATCGATTGCTCAGCGCCCGATTGCGGCACAATTTCTCCGGTGCGGTCGATGATTTGATCCCACAAACGCGCAACAGCTTCGGGGGTCCGATCATCGGCAGGAAGTTTGGCACCCGGTGTCAACGTCACGTAAGCCGCTTGTACAACCCCTGCGCCAGCACCGATGATCATGTTCGTTGGTGCATCTTCGCTCACGAGGAAAAGAGCCGCCGGCGCCACATTTTCAGGCGCAAAAGCTTTGAACGCGTCTTCCGGAAAGAGCTCTTCCGTCATGCGGGTGCCAGCCACTGGTGCAATCGTATTGACGCGAATATTGTATTTTTGACCTTCGAGATAAAGCGACTTCGTCAAACCGGCGAGGCCGAGCTTCGCCGCGCCGTAATTCGCCTGGCCGAAATTGCCGAACAGCCCAGTGGAGGATGCCGTCATCAAAATGCGTCCATAGGCTTGCTCGCGCATGGTTTCCCAGCAAGCTTTGGTTACATTGGCACTGCCGATCAAATGGACCTCGACGACAAGGTCGAAATCGACCGGCTCCATTTTGGCAAAGCTCTTGTCCCGAAGGATGCCTGCGTTGTTGATAAGAATATCGATCCGGCCCCAGTCCGTTTTCGTTTTGGCGACCATTTCTGCCATCTGACCAAAATCGGTCACGCTGCCGCCGTCTGTCACAGCGATACCGCCAGCCGCTCGGATTTCATCGACGACGGAGAGTGCCGCATCCGAATGGCCAGTGCCGTCGCGCGCTGCACCGAGATCGTTGACGACGACCTTAGCGCCGCGTTTGGCCAGTTCGAGCGCATAGGCGCGGCCAAGACCGCCGCCAGCACCCGTGACGATTGCAACACGATTTTCAAAGCTGATGGTCATTATAGGTCCTTGGGCTTTCCGGCGAAATCGATGATGGCGATGCCCAAGGTTTCCTATTGCGTCAATTCATCGGCTGCGACGTGGTCTGCGCTTGGTGTCGCGTTCGCGCGCCGGGCTTTGGATGCATTGATCGACGACTGTTCGCGAACAGCGGGGATATTCTGCCTGCGGTGCCGGGGCCGGCATTGCTGTCGGCTGTCCCATTGTCGGCATTTGCGTTTGCGGCGCGGGCGGTGTGGGCGTTGCGTCAGACGTCATTGGTGCCTCCGTCGTTGGCGGTGCGGACGGCTCCACAGGCATCGAAGTTCCTGCCGGAGGTGCTGCACTCGTCTCACCCATTGGGGGCATTTCGGCAGGAGACGTCGTCGGCGAAGTTGGCTCCGCCGGTGGCATTGTTTGAGCGAAGGCCGTGCTGCTGAGTAGCAATGCGACAGTAATTGCCAGAATTTTCATGAGGCGCTCCTTGGTCATCCGCTCCAATGCGCATGCTTGAGGACAACGCAACACGGGCCGATCGGGTTCTCGGCCCGCAGCACTTTGCGAACGTTTGGTCGTTTACAATCTGCCGTCGGCGTCGAGGGCGTAGCCCGCCGAGCGTACGGTGCGGATGATGTCAGGCTTGCCGCCTTCGTTAATGGCTTTGCGCAGACGCCGGATGTGGACGTCGACAGTACGTGGTTCGATGTCGCTGTCGTGCCCCCAGACGCTGTCGAGCAGCCGTTCGCGTGAAAACACATGCGCGGGATGCTCGAGGAAATGCTTGAGCAGACGAAATTCGGTTGGCCCCAGCGGGATGGTAGCGCCGCCCCGTTTCACTTTGTGGCCGACAGTGTCCATTTCGATGTCGGCATACACCATGGCTTCACCAGCAAGCGCCGGCCGGACGCGGCGCAATACAGCACCGACGCGTGCGACAAGTTCGCGAGGACTGAACGGTTTGGTCACATAATCATCTGCCCCGGTTTCGAGACCGCGGACTCGATCTTCCTCCTCGCCCCGCGCTGTCAGCATGATGATCGGCACGTTCGCCGTTTCGGGCATGCGGCGGAGACGGCGGCAAACTTCGATGCCCGACAGGCTTTCGAGCATCCAGTCGAGCAGCACGATATCGGGCGGCGTTTCTTGCGCGATCAGCAGAGCTTCTTCACCGTCGGGAGTTTGCACGACATCGAAATCCTCGCGCTTGAAGTGATAGACAAGCAGTTCGGCTAGCGCGGCGTCATCCTCGACAAGCAGCATTTTTGCCCGGGTCATCACATTTTATCCTCAGTCTGAGAAAAGGGGTCGCTGCGCTCGCGCTCGGCCATATATTCGCCCGTCGCGGCAAAATAGACCATCTCGGCAACGTTGGTTGCGTGATCGCCAACCCGTTCGAGATTCTTTGCGACAAACAATAGATGTGCAGCATCGCCGATATTCTGGGGGTTTTCGTACATGTACGTGACCAGTGTGCGAAAAATAGAATTGTAGAAATCGTCGACAATATGGTCGCGTTCATTAACCTCGATCGCAGCGCTCACGTCGCGTGCGGCAAAAGCGTCGAGGACGTCGCGAACCATTTCGGTGGCGACTTTTGCCATGCTGGGCAGAAGCGAGATCGGTTCGATTTTGCGGCGGCTTTCGAGCGCACCGGTTCGTTTCGCAATGTTTTTTGCGTAATCGCCGATACGCTCCAGGACAGCTGCAATTTTTAGCGCAGCGATGACTTCGCGCAGGTCATCGGCCATTGGCGCACGGAGCGCGATGATCCGAACGGCAAGCTTTTCGACTTCGGTCTCCAGCCGGTCGATTGCCTTATCGTCAGCGATAATCTTTTGCGCGAGATCGAGGTCGCGCTTGACGAGCGCCTGCATCGCAAGCGTGATCGCCATTTCGGCGCGCCCACCCATATCGGCAATATGGCCGCGCAATTCGCCGATTTCGTTATCGAAAGCTTTGACTGTGTGATCGGTCATAATGTCGTATCCTCAGCCGTAGCGGCCCGTGATGTAATCCTTCGTGCGTTCCTGTTTCGGATTTGTGAAAATGTCCGATGTCACGCCATATTCGACGAGTGTGCCAAGGTGAAAGAATGCCGTACGCTGCGAAACCCGTGCCGCTTGCTGCATATTGTGTGTCACGATGACGATCGCATAGCGGCCCCGTAGGGCATGGATAAGCTCTTCAATCTTTGCGGTCGCAATGGGGTCGAGCGCTGAGCAGGGCTCGTCCATCAGTATAACTTCGGGATCGACAGCAATAGCGCGGGCAATGCAAAGGCGTTGCTGCTGGCCCCCAGACAATGCCGTGCCGCTTTCACTCAGCCGATCTTTAACTTCATCCCAAAGTCCAGCGCGTCTCAGCGATTCCTCGACGATGCGGTCCATATCCGCTTTGCCAGCCGCAAGCCCATGAATGCGCGGACCATAGGCGACATTTTCGTAAATCGATTTGGGAAACGGGTTGGGCTTTTGGAATACCATGCCGACGCGAGCACGCAACTGAACGACATCCATCGACGATGCGTAAATATCTTCGCCATCCAGCGTAATTTTACCTTCGAACCGTGCACTGGCGACTGTATCGTTCATTCGGTTAAGCGTGCGCAGAAACGTCGATTTACCACAGCCGGACGGGCCGATAAACGCCGTGACGTTTTCCTGGTCTACATCGATCGAGACATTGTCGATCGCCTGCTTCTGGCCGTACCAGACGTTTACATCGCGTGCGGTCATCTTATGAGTCATGTCTGCGTTCACCAGCGTGTTTCGAACTTGTTGCGAAGATAGATAGCGACAGCATTCATCGTGAGCAGGAAAACCAGCAAGACGAGAATGGCGGCACTTGTTTTTTCGATAAATCCGCGGCTGACTTCGTCGGACCAGAGAAATATCTGGACAGGCAGGACGGTTGCCGGATCACGCACACCATCAGGCGGCGTCGCGACAAAGGCGCGCATCCCGATCATGAGCAACGGCGCCGTTTCGCCGAGCGCGCGCGCCATGCCGATGATCGTTCCGGTCAAAATGCCGGGCAGGGCAAGCGGGAGCACGTGGTGAAATACGACTTGTATGCGCGATGCCCCGATCCCGAGCGCAGCGTCGCGGATCGAAGGCGGCACAGCTTTGATCGCGTTGCGGCCCGCGATCACGATTACGGGCATTGTCATCAGCGCCAATGTCATGCCACCCACTAGCGGTGCAGACCGCGGCATCCCCCACATGCCGAGAAAAACGGCAAGCCCGAGCAAGCCGAAGATGATCGACGGCACGGCCGCGAGATTGTTGATCGAGACCTCGATCAGATCGGTCCACCGATTCTTCGGGGCATATTCCTCCAGATACAGGGCGGAAAAGACGCCAATCGGGAACGCCAGCAGCATCGTAATCGCCATCGTGAGCAGCGAGCCTTTGAGCGCGCCCCAGATCCCAGCTTGCGTCGGATCGGTGGCGTCACTGCCGCTTAGGAACTGCGTATTGAATCCCGAACTCACGGCTCCTTTTGCTTCTAGCCGTTTATACAGTGCCTTGCTTGCGGCTGTTCCTTCGCCACGCTCGGCAAAAGCAATCGCCGAAGATGCCGGGATCTTGATTATCGTCGGCTGCGTCAAAATCGATGGATCGCGTGCGATAGCATCCCGCAGAGCGAGCCAGCCATTATCCGACAACGCCACCCCAGCACCAGACCCGAAGGCAGCATCAGCAGCAATGCCCGGAATTTCGACAAGGCCGACTCCTGCGCGCGCCGCGTTCGCATCGATGCCGAATTTCTGAAGATCGATCGGGACGGCAATCTGAGTCTGCGTGAATCCGCGTGCACCGTTGGCCAGCATCGTGATCAACAAAAACGCTAAAAAGCTCGCCGACAGCAAAATGGCGCCAAGTCCGATCAGGCGGAACATCCGTTCGCCCCGATAGCGGCGCGCGATCCTCCCTTGCATGGCAGCGGAACGCCAGTCGGTGGGCACGCGGACGAGCGGCTCAATCATAAGCTTCCCGATACTTTTTGACGACACGCAGCGCGACGATGTTCAGCAGCAGCGTCACAATAAAAAGCACAAGGCCGAGCGCGAAAGCGGCCAGTGTCTTGGCGCTGTCGAATTCGCTGTCGCCGGTCAGCAACTGGACGATTTGTGTTGTGACGGTTGTTACGCTTGCAAACGGGTTCAACGTCAAATTTGCGGCGAGGCCCGCCGCCATCACGACGATCATCGTTTCGCCGATGGCACGGCTGACCGCAAGTAGGACGCCGCCGACAATGCCCGGAAGTGCCGCCGGAACGATGACGCGACGGATCGTTTCTGATGTTGTCGCTCCCATTGCGAGGCTTCCGTCACGCATCGATTGGGGCACTGCTGCGATCGAATCATCGGCCATCGACGATACGAAAGGGATTATCATGATTCCCATGACGAGGCCGGCTGCCAATGCGCTTTCCGAACTTGCGCCTGCAATACCGATGCTGGTTGCAAAGCTGCGGATGGCTGGCGCGACAGTGAGCGCCGCGAAATAACCATAAACGACTGTCGGGACGCCGGCGAGGATTTCAAGCAGCGGCTTCATCCATTTGCGCGTTGTCGGCCTGGCATATTGCGTCAGGTAAATCGCGCTCATCAGCCCGATCGGGATGGCAACAATCATGGCAATTATTGCACCAATGAAAATCGTACCCCAGAACAGCGGGACTGCGCCCAGCGCCTTGGTGTCGCCTCCGGCTGCCGCTTGCAGGCTCCAGCGTGTGTTGAAAAGAAAGTCGATCGGATTCACGAGCGAGAAGAACCGGATACTCTCGAACACGAGCGAAACAACAATTCCGGCCGTCGTCAGAACTGCGATAAGCGATGCCAGCAGAAGCATGATCATCACGACGCGTTCGACGCGTGTTCGCGCCCGAAATTCAGGCCGCAACCGCGTGAAGGCGAACGTGCCGCACGCCAGTGCCACGGAGATGGCTAACGCAAGGCCGATCGCCGCAAAGCTGCGCTGTGCATCGCGAAAAACGGGAGCCAGTGCCTCGGCCTGAGGGCTGAACGCGCTGTCCAGTTGCCCGCTTGCGAGCCCTCGCGCCTCACCGAGAATAGCTGCACGTTCCATCGGCTCGGAGGGCAAATCTTGCGCCGCTGCGCTCATCGCGACACGTTGTGTAACAAGCGAAGGCGTTACCGCTGCCCACACCGACGCAAACAACAGGGCCGGGAGGATCGCAACGACGGCAACAAACCAACCATGATAATTTGGCAATGAATGTGGACGTGCGGCCATTGCCCCTGCGACCGGTGCAAAGCCGAGCGCTTTCGCCCGCCCCGCAAACCAAGCCACAACGCCGAGTAGCAGGATCAACAAAATCGATGTTGTCAGCGACACGCCGAGCGATCCCGCTTTACTTCAACGTCGAAGGGTCGAGCGGTTTCATATCTTTCGCTTGCAGTTCGGCTGCTGCGCGTATGTCAGCGGGCGCAATGACCATACCGCGCTGTTTAAGGTAGCCGTCAGGGCCCCACGCGCTCGCAAACTCGGACACGAATGCCTGTAGCCCTTTGATTGCCTTCAGGTGCGCACTTTTAACATAGATATAGAGCGGCCGCGCGCCGGGGTAGGAGAAGTCCGAAATCGTTGCATATGTCGGAACAACCCCGTTCAGCGTATTGCCCGACAAAGTTTCGGTATTTTCTTCGAGGAACGAATAACCGAAAACGCCGATTGCTTTGGGATCCGCAAGCAATTTCTGAACAATCAGATTATCATTTTCGCCTGCATCGACGAACGCACCATCTTCACGCACGGTCGTGCATGTTTTCTTGTGAGCAGCACTGTCCGATTCCGCGAGTGCTTTCATTGCCGGATCGGTGTCACAGCCTTTCGTAAGGATCAATTCGGCAAGCGCGTCGCGCGTTCCGCTGGTCGATGGCGGTCCATAGACTTTGATCGCAACCGCCGGCAGTGCCGGATTGACGTCTTTCCAGGTCTTGGCCGTCTGTGGCTGTCCGAACGGATTGGCGGCCAGCGCGGCGTAAACATCGCGCGGACTGAGCGCGAGTTTCGGACCTGCCTTGCCTTCAGCAAAAGCAATGCCGTCGAGGCCGATTTGTAGCTCGACGATGTCAGTCACTTTGTTTTGTGCGCACGTATCATATTCCGACTTCTTCATGGCGCGCGATGCGTTGGCGATATCGGGGTGACGAGCGCCGATGCCGCCACAGAAAAGCTTGAACCCCGCTCCTGTACCCGTCGATTCAATGATAGGCGATTTCGATCCCAGATTTTTGTTGACGAATTGCTCGGCGACAGCAGTTGCAAACGGATAAACGGTCGAGGAACCCACCGCTCTGATCTGATCGCGAACACCGCTGTTGCCACTTCCTCCGCCAGTGCCTTCGCAGCCGCCAAGAGCAAAAAGTGCAAAGGCAGCGATTGCTGCGGTCGATCGGCACATGATGGGGTTCCCCTCCCGGTTCGGCGCAATTGCACCGCAAGTTTCGCCAGTTAACAACGATTCGATGCCTTAATGTTTCAATTGAATGACGATATTGTGACAGCAGGCTCAGGCGCGGCGGGAAATATTACCGAAACTGTCGTTCCGCGGCCCACTTCGCTTGCGATTTCGAGCCGCGCTCGGTGGCGTTCGACGATATGCTTTACAATGGCAAGGCCAAGCCCGGTTCCGCCCATAACACGGCTCCGTCCGGAATCGACGCGATAAAAGCGCTCGGTAAGGCGGGGCAGGTGTTCGGGCGCAATGCCGTCACCTTCATCCGCGACGATCAGCCGCACGAGCGAGCCATCGACTCGGACGGCAACTTTGACGGCTGAGCCTGCCCGTCCATATTTCATTGCATTCCCGACAAGGTTGTGGACAACTTGTGACAATTGCGATCGTTCGCCGATGACATTGGCCGTTGCGGCATCAACCTCCAGCATCAGGCGGTTTGGTTCGTGGCCCTGCCGATCTCGCCATTCTCCCACGATTTCCCGGAGCAATTGTGAGAGCGAAACAATCTCGTCGGGAATGAGATATTTCTCAGCTTCGATCCGGCTTAATGTAATTAGGTCGTCAATCAAGCGCTGCATGCGTCGCGCTTCCTTTAGCATTACATCAAGGAAGCGCGCTCGGACGGCTGCGTCCCCACCCGCTTTTTCATCTAACAATGTCTCTAGGAACCCCAAAAGTGCGGCCAGTGGGGTGCGCAGTTCATGGCTTGCGTTGGCGACGAAATCGACGCGTGCTTGCTCCACCGCGCGGCGCGCAGCACGGTCGATCAGGTGAACGATGCGCTTGCCCGGCGCGATCGTGGCGACGTTCAGTTCGACTTGCTGCTCGCGCCCGCCAATGCCGATCAATTCGACGCTACCGTCCGGTGCATCGATTGCCAATCTTGCCGATGCGGCGGGATGGCGAATGGCGAGCCGCACGTCTTCCCCCACGATATGAGACCCCAGCAAGGCTGTCGCGGCGGCGTTTGCCGCTTGTACTCGGTTGTCGATCAACAGCAGAACGGGCTCAGCGATCGCATTGATCACCGTTGTCTCGATGACGCTGGTCGGGACGATTTCGGCAGAGACCGTGACTGTTTCGGGATCTTTGAAAAGAGTTGAGATGGCAAAGGCGCCCAGGCCTGTGGCCAGTGTGACAATGCCGACCCACCATGCTTGGGAAAGCTGGAACGCGATCAGCGCCAGTGTCGCCACATAAAAAAACGCAACAATCACACGCATTGGATTCTGAGTTACCATTCTCTTAGTTTAGAACGAATATGCGTCCGGTATATGGCGATTAACCAACAGCAATCGCCAGAAGCGATGGTTTTAAGTATAGCAGCGATAATGAGCGACGGGGCAAACGCAGTGGACGACGAAGGAGTCAGCACGAATCGGCGGCGCATGCTGCAACTGGGAGCGCTCGGCGCATCGGCCGTCATGACAATCCGGCCCGCATTGGCAAGCACGATGGCCTCGGTCGTGAACTGCCAGATCCCTGTGCCCGACGCGGGACGAGCCGGGAACCTGATCGCTGCGGACGGGTCATTGGTGCCGCCCGGCACCGCAGGCGCATATCCAGGTCCCACCGCGCCGCTGAAAGGAGCGGACGTGAAGCGCGCGCTTGCCGGTGGATCTCTGCCCGGACAGGATCCTGCGGCGAGCGAGGCATACATGAATTATGTGCGGCGGTTGCAGCAGGGCCAGAGCGGGTTCACTTGTTATGCATCGCTGCAAATGCCGGGACGGTGATGCGCTGTTGACCTATTTCGCTGGCCCGCCAGACGGATTGCGCATGGTCTCGCTCGATAGTCTTACAGCTGTATATCATCGAGCCAGCGGACAAACGCACATCGTTTCCGAGCCTGTGCCCGAAATACTCGCCGCACTCTCGGTGGGCGAAGCAGAAATACCCGAGCTGCTCGAACGGCTCGACGTCGCCGAAACCAGCGAAACGCGCGCCTTGATACGAGGTCGACTGCAAGAGTTGCTCAGCGTTGGGCTTATCTCGCTACGATGAAATATCGTTTCGACGTGAACGTCGGCCCCGTGGAGTTTCGTGTCGGGTCTCCATGGCGAACGCTTATTGCTGCGCTTGAGACGCTCTACCGCGATTACCCGCGTGTCAGCGGCGTACCGCATTACACAGTCCGACTAGAACCCGGCCGTTGCTGGCGAAAATGGATCCGCCCAGCGATTGAGATCCGCGGTGATCACATGCTGCCCGACGCGCTGCCGTTGCCACTTGCGCAGGGATTGCTCGCGGCAGAAATGGGTATGAACCTCCAACTGGCGCTGGGTGAACGGCGGTTTTTACTGCTTCATGCAGCGAGTGTGGAAAAGGACGGGCGTGCGCTCATTCTTACCGGGGAATCAGGGTCGGGCAAGTCGACTTTATCCGCGCTGCTCAGCGCACAGGGCTGGCGTTTCATGGGTGATGAATTCGTTCTGCTCGACCCTGAAACCGGCCTGATGCACCCATTTCCGCGTCCGATCAGCTTGAAAAACGAAAGCATTGCGGTGCTTGAGGCGATTTTACCCGAAACGCGTTTCGGTCCGCGGCTGGTCGGTACGCCGAAAGGCGATATCCGCCACTTGAAGCCTGAGAGTAATGCGATTGCACGCATGGGGTGGACTGCAGCGCCCCATATGATTGTCTTCCCGTCGTTCGGTGGCTGTTCGGCAGTGCGTGACGTATCACCCGGCGAAACGTTCGTGCGGCTGACGCAAGCATCGACAAATTACACAGCAATCGGGGAGCGCGGATTCGAAGCACTCACGCGGCTCGTTTCATCCGTGCCGGCCAAAGCGATCGACTATCCTGACACGGCCACGGCGCTCGAAATGATCGCATCGCTGTGATCCTCGCTCGTGCCCTCGCAGATCCCCAATCTGTCGTCGCGCTCGATAACGATGGCTGGGCATCGCTTTTGTGTGTTGCGCGCGCAGAACGATTGTTGCCGACGCTGGCCTCACGGCTGGACGGCCTTGCGCTCCCTGACAATGCGAGGAGCGTGCTGGAGAATGCCAGCCTCGACGCCGCAGCAGCCCGCGTTCGCGCGCTTTGGGAAATCGAAATGGCACGCCGGGCTCTGTTGCCACTCGATTTGCCGGTCATACTCCTAAAGGGTAGCGCTTTCATCGCCGCCGGCCTCGAGGCGGGGCAGGGGCGCCTTGTCGGTGATCTCGATATCCTTGTCCCGCGTGAACGACTGGCCGAGGTGGAAACCGCGATCCTTGCAGCCGGTTGGGAATGGCTGAAATCGGACGCCTACGACGATCACTATTACCGTCGCTGGATGCACGAGCTGCCGCCGCTGATCCACCGCGACCGCGATGCAATGATCGATATTCATCATACGATTCTGCCGCTGACCGCGCGCCCGAAGCCCGATTCCACAGCAATGATCGTCGACAGTATCGGAATTGCGCATGGTCTGCGCGTGCTGTGTCCGGCGGATATGATCGTTCACGCGGCGGCGCACCTGTTTGCCGATGGCGACCTATCGGGCGGCTTGCGTAATTTGTGGGATATCCGCTGCCTGCTCAGCGATTATCCTGATGTTGATGCCCGCGAGCGGGCCCGGGGCCACGGATTACTTAAAGAAACAGACCGCGCGCTCCGGCTTGTCGCGCACATGTTTGGCAATGTTCAGAACATCAGTCGGGGCGATCGCGTATATGCAAAGCGAATGGCTGCCCGTGACGGGTGGGGCCGCGAAACGCACAAGCCGTTGCGATTTGCCTTCTATCTAAGGTCGCATCTGATCCGCATGCCGCTGTCGCAATTGCTGCTTCACTTGTTCACGAAATGGCGCAAGGCTAGAGGTTACGCATGAGCAATATCGCGGCGATCATACTTGCGGCGGGGCAAGGCACCCGCATGAAATCGGATGTGCACAAGGTTCTGCATCCGATCGCCGGCCGACCGATGCTGCTTCATTTGCTTGATAGTTTCGCGGTATTGCAGCCCGCAGCGACCGTGGTGGTCGCGGGTAGTCGGCGGGAGCAACTCGAAGTTGTGTTGGCGCCGCTCGGCGTGACAACAGTGGTGCAGGAACCACAGCTTGGCACAGCGCATGCCGCATTGCAGGCAAAGACCGCCTTGGCCGACTTCGAAGGCTATGTGCTGGTCTGCTTCGGCGATGTCCCCTTCCTGAAAAGCGACACAGTGACACGCCTGTGCGCAGCGCTCGATGATGCGGCGGTCGCTGTTCTCGGCTTTCGGCCAGCTGATACGGCTGTGTATGGGCGCATCATCGCCGACGAGAAGGCCTCAGTCGTCAAAATGGTCGAACACAAGGACGCGAGCGAAGCCGAACGCGCCGTGACGCTGTGCAATTCGGGCGTCATCGTCGCGCGCAGTGCCGACATCTGGCGGTTGCTTGAACATGTCCGCAACGACAACGCCGCGAAAGAATATTATCTCCCCGACGTCGCGACCAATGCGCTTGCCGAAGGCGGGCGCGTCGTTGTCGTTGAAACGGGTGCGGACGAAGTCGCCGGGATCAACAGTCGTGCCGAACTTGCGCAAATGGAAGGCAAATGGCAGCAACGTCGCCGCGCACAGGCGATGGCGGATGGCGCGTCGCTGATTGCACCGAAAACCGTTTGGTTTGCCTGGGACACAGTCGTTGGTCGCGATGTCGTCATCGAACCCAACGTCTATTTCGGGCCCGGCGTCACACTCGCCGATCAAGTAACGATCCGCGCATTCAGCCATATCGAAGGCGCGACAATCGCCGCGGGGGCTGAAATCGGTCCGTTTGCACGGCTCCGTCCCGGCACGGTTCTGGAAGAAAAATCGAAAGTCGGCAATTTCGTCGAAGTGAAGAAAACCCGGCTCGGCAAAGGTGCCAAAGCCAATCATTTGACGTACCTAGGTGATGCCGATGTCGGCACGGGCGCAAATATCGGCGCAGGCACCATTACCTGTAATTATGACGGCTTTTTCAAATACCGGACTTCCATCGGCGACGGCGCATTCATCGGCTCGAACGCTGCACTCGTTGCACCGGTGACGATAGGCGCGGGCGCAATCGTCGGCGCAGGTAGCGTCGTGACGTCAGATGTCGCGGCCGATGCACTTGCCTTGGCGCGGGCCGACCAGCGCGAAAAAGCAGGCTGGGCAAAGCGTTTTCGCGAAGTAATGGGAGCGAAGAAGAAAAATTTGTAACGCAATGAGCCTCGATGCAGGGCATAGCGGCTCGGGCCGCAAATCTGTATCGCATTGCAGTAGAAATGCGGGCCCGCCGCTTTCGGTTAATCAAACTTTGTCGAATAGAGTGACTGACTATGTGTGGCATCATCGGTATCGTTGGCAAAGGCCCTGTTGCGGATCGTCTCGTTGAGGGGCTCAAGCGCATGGAGTACCGCGGTTATGACTCCGCCGGCGTCTGCACCGTGGATGGCGGGCAACTCGTCCGGCGGCGCGCGGAGGGGAAGCTTGCAAACCTTGTCAACGAACTGGCCGGCAACCCAGCGTCGGGCACGATCGGCATAGCGCATACGCGCTGGGCGACGCATGGCGCACCCAATACTGCGAATGCGCATCCACATGCCACTGGTGAACTGGCGCTGGTGCACAACGGTATCATCGAGAACTTTAAGCCCTTGCGCGATGGCTTGATTGCGCGTGGCCGTCGCTTCGAAAGCGAAACCGATACCGAAGTGGTCGCGCATCTGATCAGCGAGCAAGTCGAATCCGGTTTGACACCCGAGGACGCCGTAAAAGTGGCGTTGCCGCTGCTGCGCGGAGCCTTTGCTCTGGCAATCGCATTTCGTGCCCACCCCGACATGCTGATCGGAGCCAGGCTCGGGTCGCCGCTCGTCGTTGGATATGGCAACGGCGAAACTTATTTGGGGTCGGACGCACTTGCCCTTGCGCCATTGACGCAAAAAATCGCCTATCTGGAGGAAGGCGATTGGGTCGTGATTACGCGCGACGGGGCTGCAATTTTCGACCGGGATAATCAACCGGCGACGCGTGAAATCACCACGTCGGGAGTGTCGGCTGCGGCAATCGAAAATGGCAATTACCGCCAATTCATGCAGAAGGAAATCTTCGAGCAGCCGACGGCTGATGCGCAAACGCTGCGCAGCTACGTGCGCGGGGTCGAGCGCCAGGTCGCGCTGCCGCAAATGGATTTCGATCTTTCCAACATCAACCGCATTACGATTGTTGCCTGCGGGACCAGTTTTTATGCGGGAATGGTCGCGAAATATTGGTTCGAACAATTTGCGCGCGTGCCCGTTGATCTCGATGTCGCATCCGAATTTCGCTATCGCAATCCGGTGCTCGAGCCCGGCGGCCTTGCACTTTTTATATCGCAATCGGGCGAAACCGCAGACACCCTTGCAGCCTTGCGCCATGCCAAGGCTGCGGGTCAGAAAATCGCGGTTGTGGTCAATGTGCCAACGAGTTCAATGGCGCGAGAAGCGGACTTGTTGCTGCCAACACATGCCGGTCCCGAGATCGGGGTGGCGTCGACCAAGGCATTTACCTGTCAACTCGCTGTATTGGCCGCTTTTGCCGCGCACCTTGCGGTCGTCAAAGGCAAGATGACGCGCGACGATGAGATCGAGATTGTCCGTCATCTTACCGAAGCGCCCGCGGCACTGAATGCGGCACTTGCGCACGACGACGACATCGCCGCGATGGCGCACTTGATCGCCCCGGCGCGCGATGTGCTCTATCTGGGACGCGGGCCGGATTATCCGATGGCGCTCGAAGGTGCGCTGAAGTTGAAAGAAATCAGTTACATCCATGCCGAAGGCTATGCTGCGGGCGAGATGAAGCACGGGCCGATCGCCCTGATTGACGAAGCGGTACCGGTCATTGTGATCGCGCCTTCGGGGCCGTTGTTCGAAAAAACAGTCAGCAACATGCAGGAAGTCATGGCGCGGGGCGGCAAAATTGTTTTGATCTCAGATGCGGTGGGCATCGCGGAAGCTGGCGAGGGATGCATGGCGACGATCGAAATGCCAAGGGTTCACCCGCTGATCGCCCCGCTGGTTTATGCAGTGCCGGTCCAGTTGCTGTCATACCATGTCGCATGCGTCAAAGGCACGGATGTCGATCAGCCTCGCAATCTGGCGAAATCGGTCACTGTGGAATAGCCCGCCGTGCGGTTAAACGTTCAGCCGCGCGCGCATTTCCTTGCCGGGCTTGAAGTGCGGCACGCGTTTGGCATCGATTTTGACAGCATCGCCGGTTCGCGGATTGCGGCCCGTACGGGCATCGCGCTCGCGCGCCGAAAATGTACCGAAGCCACGCAATTCGACGCGGCCACCGTGTGCTAGTTGCGCGACGATTTCGTCGAAAAAGCAGTCTACAATTGCCTCGACATCCCGCGCTGCCAATCCCGGGTTCTTGCCGACCAGTTTATCGATCAATTCGGAACGGATCATGGTGCTCTCCTGCTTTTGCAGTCGAGGCGGCTACCCACCGCCTCGATGCTAACATTGGTGATACGCACACTCTACTTGCGTAATATGCAACCAAAACGTCGTTCAATTCTATCCAAGACTTACTTCTTGCCGTCGCGCGCTTTCAGTGCCTCGCCAAGAATATCGCCGAGTGATGCGCCCGAGTCCGACGATCCATATTGCTGAACCGCCTGCTTCTCTTCTGCAACCTGCATGGCCTTGACCGAGAAGTTCGGCTTCTTCGACCGGTCAAAGCCAATGACCATGGCATCGAACTTCTGCCCGACCTGATAGCGCTCGGGCCGTTGTTCGTCACGGTCGCGGCCAAGGTCAGCCCGCTTGACGAAGCCCGTTGCGCCGTCTTCGCCCGCCTGAACTTCAAGACCACCATCGCGAACTTCGAGCACCGTCACTGTAACCACGGCATTCTTAGCAAGGCCCGATCCCGCCCCAGTGGAACCAACAACCGGCGCACCCTTTTCCATCTGCTTCATGCCGAGCGAAATACGCTCTTTTTCGACATCGATGTCGAGCACGACAGCCGAAACGGTTTCACCCTTGCGGTGCAAGTTGAGTGCGTCTTCGCCCGAGATGCCCCATGCGATATCCGACATGTGGACCATGCCGTCGACATCACCGTCGAGGCCGATGAACAGGCCGAATTCGGTCGCGTTCTTAACTTCGCCTTCGACTTGCGAGCCAACCGGATGGTCAACGGCAAATTGCTCCCACGGATTCGAAACGGCTTGCTTCAGGCCCAGCGAGAC
>JANODH010000303.1:0-3211 GCA_031412595.1 Sphingomonas sp.
CGTGATGAAGCAGGACATAGGCCGATCCGGGCGTGTCGGGCGATGCATAATTGCCGACGACGGCATCGAAGCCGAAGGCGGCCTTCACCGCGTCGCTCTCATACCAGCCATCAAGAAAATCGCGCGCCGACTTTACGAACAGGTCGAGCACATCGCGCTGCGCTTCGATATCGAGTCCGGCAACGCTGCGCCCCTGCGACGCTGCTGCCAGCAAAGCCCGCACGCCACCGCCGGCATTGGGCGGGGTCTTGAGCGAAATCCCGCGCAGCACTTCAGCCACCCGTTCCAACGCTTCCTCATAAGCCGGAAACGTCGCCGCATCCTTCACCGAAAAGCGCGCAAACTCCGCCTGCGTGCGGTCGGTCCCGCCGCCGAGTTTCAGATAATCATTCTCGAATGGGAAGAAATTCGAAATGGTCCGCTCGATGATCCGCCAGCCGCGCTCGTGCAGCCGCATATCTTTGATAACTTTGGGCCGCAGCAGACTGACCGTGTAACTGGCTGTCGAATTGCGGAATCCAGGATGAAATTCCTCGGTGACGCAAGCGCCGCCGATCACGTCACGCCTTTCGAGAATACGAACTTTCATGCCCGATCGCGCCAGATAAAAGGCGCAAACGAGGCCGTTGTGCCCGCCGCCGATGATCACGGCATCATATTTCTTGGTCATTGGGCGTAGCGCTCCGGCGGGTGTGGCATCCGCGTTTCCGGGATGATCCCGCGTAGCCGGTTTGCAAAACCGCGCAAGCACACCTCGCTTGCCGCCAATGGCCCCGCCGTAAAATAGGCCGACCCCATCCCTGCCTGCACCCGCTCGATCAGCCAGGTATCCTCGGCATTCACCACGCGATTGATGCGTTCGTTGGCATAGCGCACCAGCCGCATTTCCCGCCGGTCATCGGGCAGGGCATAGCTCATCACGCGCAGCATCGTCACGGTCGGCGACACCGGCACCCAATGCATGAAATCGATCTGGTCGGCATAAATATCGAATGCCATGTTCGGCCACAGCTTCCAATAGACCCACTTGCGCTGCGCCGCCTCGGGCAGGTGGTCGACATGCGGCAAATGCGTCTGGTAAAAGCGCTCCCAGAAATTGGCCGAAGGGCGGTCGACGATTTCCCCCGACATCCGGTCGACCCAGCCATGCGCTTCGATCGCATAGCTTTTGCCGAACAGTCGCGACAGCCCGTCATGCGCCACCGGAATGTGCAGATTGTCCGAATAATTATCGCCGACATTTTTCCAGTTGACGTTGCGGGGCCGCGACCACGGTGTCCCGATCGGCAGCATTTCCGCAAATTTATAGGGCGCGATCTCCGCTTCCGCCGGGGCCATCATTTCAGCGACCGACGGCCCGCCATTGTCGCGCAGCCGGACGAAAATAAATCCCTGCCAGACCTCGACATCGACCGCGACCAGCCCCGTTGCCGCCATATCCAGTGCCGGATAATCGCCACGCATCGGCACGCCTGACAATCGCCCGTCCAGCTCATAAACCCACGCATGATACGGACAAACGAGCTTCTTCGCGCACCCCGCGTCGCCATCAACGATCCGCATCCCCCGATGTCGGCAAACATTCACGAACGCCCGGACCACGCCATCCTCGCCGCGGACAACGACAGCGCTTTCACCCAGCAAATCAATCGTCCGCCAGTCGCCCGCGGCTCGAATGTCCGACCCATGACAAACGATCTGCCACGCCGGCCGGATCACCCGATCCATCTCGACCGCAAAATAATCGGGGTCGTGATAGGTCCAGCCGGGCAGGCCGAAATCCTCGACGGACGTGGGGACGGATTTCAGGTGGCTGGCCATGCCGTTACCCTACGTCGGCAGGCCTCACGCAGCAACCTTTGCCCGGCTCGCCCGCTTGCGCTCGTTCGGATCGAGATGAGTCTTCCGCAACCGGATGCTTTTGGGCGTTACTTCGACCAGCTCGTCATCGTCGATGTAAGCAATCGCCTGTTCCAGCGTCATGCGCTTCGGCGGAGTCAGGCGAATCGCATCGTCCTTGCCGCCCGACGCGCGGAAGTTGGTCAGCTGCTTGGTCTTCATCGGGTTTACTTCGAGATCGTCGGTCTTGGCATTTTCGCCAACAATCATGCCTTCGTACAGCGCTTCCTGATGCGCGACGAACAGAATGCCGCGCTCTTCCAGCGGGCCCAGCGCATAGCTGTTCGCTTCGCCCGCGCCATTCGAAATGAGGACGCCGTTCTTTCGCCCTTCGATCACGCCTTTGTGCGGTCCGTATTTTTCATAAAGCCGATTCATGATCCCCGTGCCACGCGTGTCGGACAGGAATTCGCCATGATAACCGATCAGCCCGCGCGCGGGCGCGCTGAACGTGATCCGCGTCTTGCCGCCGCCACTCGGGCGCATATCGGTCAGTTCGGCTTTGCGCAGGTTCATCTTCTCGACGACCGTGCCCGAATATTCCTCGTCGACGTCGATCACGACGGTTTCATAAGGCTCGGTGCGCTTGCCGTTCTCGTCTTCGCGGAAAAGCACGCGCGGGCGGCTGATGCCAAGCTCGAATCCTTCGCGGCGCATCGTTTCGATCAGCACGCCGAGTTGCAATTCGCCCCGGCCTGCCACTTCGAAACTGTCCTTGTCGGCGCTTTCGGTCACTTTGATCGCGACGTTCGATTCGGCTTCGCGGAACAAGCGATCGCGGATCATCCGGCTCGTCACCTTAGTGCCTTCGCGCCCCGCCATCGGGCTGTCGTTCACGGCGAAGCGCATCGACAATGTCGGCGGATCGATCGGTTGCGCATGCAGCGGCTCCGAAACGCTCGGGTCGCAAATCGTGTTCGCAACCGTCGCCGTGGTCAGCCCCGCAATCGAGATGATGTCGCCGGCATGTGCTTCGTCGACAGGCATCCGCTCGAGCCCTCGGAATGCCATGATCTTCGATGCGCGGCCGGTTTCGACGATCTTGCCGTCGGGATCGAGCGCGTGGATCGCCATATTGGTCCGCACCGACCCGCTGAAGACGAGACCGGTGAGGATCCGCCCGAGAAAGTTATCACGGTCGAGCAGCGTGACCAGGAATTTGAACGGGCCATCGGGGTCCGCCGAGGGCTCGGGAACATGACTGACGATCGTTTCGAACAGCGGTGCGAGGGTGCCTTCGCGGCGCGCAGGATCAAGGCTCGCATAGCCATTGCGGCCAGATGCATAAAGGACCGGAAAATCCAGTTGTTCG
>JANODH010000304.1:0-6829 GCA_031412595.1 Sphingomonas sp.
GTGACACGTCCAGCAAGTGACCCCGGTTTGTTTCACATGGCTTGTGTAATTCACATTGATTGCCTGATTCATCTGAATCATCTTGCGCGCGGCGACTTTCTGATATTTTTCATCGGACGCCATGTTGTTCGGGTTGTGGCAGTAATTGCAGCCTTGCTCGCTTTCCGGGAGCCCGGCCGGCACCACCCAATTGTTCATATTCGCCATGAAATGGTTGAACCGCTCGGTGCTGAGGCCACCCAGAACTTGGACATTCTGATAGGTTTCACTGGCACGGGGCCCGCTGTCATCGGGCGTTTCATAGATGTTAGCCGGGATCGCTTGTTGCGGCGTCACATATTTATTGTTGACGACCTGGTTCATGCCCGTGCCGCGATAACCGTTTTGCGACGTCGCTTTGGGGCCAAATTCGCATCCTGTTAGCGCCAGCGAAAACCCGGCGGTGAGGACGATTGCGAAACGCTTCTGGGTCATTGTGCTGCCCCCGGCAAAGTTGCGGGATCAACGACCCCGGTCGATGGATAGATCGGCGCATAACCATGTTCCTGCGCGAACAAATACCAGTTATCGACGACTGTTCCGGTGAGCAAGATCCCGATACCGCCGGTCAGTGTCGTCAGCACCGCAAACCACCATGCCCAGCGATGGATTGATTCCATCGAGGCATTGAAGCCCATGGTCCAGCGCCAGAACAGCGCAGCGCGTTCGGACGCTGTGCCGCGATCAGTGATCTGTTCGATTTCGCGTTCGCCACCATAGCGACCGACGGCAAGGATCGTCGCCCCGTGCATCGCGAAAAGCAATGTCGAGCCATAAAGAAACACGATCGAAAGCGCGTGGAACGGATTGTAGAACAAATTGCCGTAGCGGATCGAGAATGCCGCCGTCCAATCGAGATGCGGGAAGATGCCGTAGGGCACTGCTTCGGCCCAGCTGCCCATCAACAAGGGCCGGATGAAGCCGAGAACGAACATCAGGAAGATCGCGCTGGCAAAGGCCCAGGCCACATGTGTGCCCATGTTGAGCTGACGCGCCCGGCGATAGGTTCGCGCCCACCACAGGATCACTGACAGCGAAAAGAATGCGCCGGCAAGGATGAACCAGCCACCTTCGGCCAGCGGCACGAACGGACTGAAGCCCCATTCAGGTCCCGGTGGCTCGAGCGCAAGCCAGAAAAGCTGGCGAACGAACTGAATCACGTCCCAGTTGACTGACGCCAACATGTTCAAGCCGATGATTTCGAACGCGATCAGCCCGAAAATGAGCGACAGCGAACCCAGCGTGCCGAGATAAATCGGGCCGATCTGTGCGTTGCCCAGCTTGCCCATCCAGTAATTGAAACCGGGCTTACCTGTGCGTGCTGCGTCCCCCGCGGGCAGCGGGGGGCCCATTTCGGGCGCGCCGCGCAGTTGGACCTGAGTGAAGATGTTTTGATAACTAGCCATGATTCAAATCTCCTCTCAAGCCCAGACCGGCAGATTAAGCCACCACGTCCACCATTCGGGCCAGCCACGCGTCCAGAATGGTCCTGAAATAACGATGCAGATTGCGCTCCAGAACCCGGCGTTCAGCGCGAGGAACAAACCGACGCGGTGAATGCCGATCGTACCCACCGAATAGCCGATGATGTCGCGAAAAAAAGTATCTTCATATTCGGGCGTCTTTACGTCGCCTGAAGGCGGATTGACGGCTGACAGAACAAGCGAGCCGTGCAGCGCCAGCGCCAGTGTCGTCGTGAAGAAGAACGTCACGGCAAGCATGTGCGCGGGATTATAATGGAAATGGAGATACTGGTATCCGGTGTTCGACACCCAATCGAGGTGGCTGAAAATGCCATAGGGAAATCCCCAGTGCCAGGCCCCCATCAGCGCAGGGCGGATGACGACCAGCGTGACATAAGCGAAGATCGCGAAACCGAAGGCAAACGGCACATGATAGCCCATCCCGAGCTTTCGACAGATTTCGACTTCGCGCAGCGCCCACGACGTAAAGGCGCCGATCGCGCAGATCGTAATGATCTGCCAGTCGCCTCCCTGCATCAATGGCGCGAGGCCAAGACCATATTCAAGGTCTGGCGGTGCGATACTGATCAGCCACGGGTTCCATGACGGCCCCTGCGAAGCCGAATAGAAAATGAGTGCGACCCCCAGGATCGTGAAGAATGTGCCGACGACTCCGAAGAAGCCGACGTAAAACGGCCCGATCCAGAAATCGAACAAGTCGCCGCCGACCAGCGTGCCCCCACGCACTCGGTATTTTCGCTCGAAGCTCAACAACGCCATGACACGTCTCCGCTGTCCCGGTTATTCCAGCCCTGGTGGCCGGCTTTCGGGTCGTCTTAAAAAATTCTGCCTTGGGCGCGGGGCCGCGCGGATATGTCCGAACTGCCCCGCCCTTTGGATCGATATTATTGCGTTGCCGCTGGCATATCGGCCGGAGCCGCCACTGGTGCCGCTACAGGTGCAACAACTGTTGCCATTGCAGTCGGTCGCGGACCGTCAAGCCAGTTGTAGCGGTTGGTGCTCAGCAGGATGAAGTGAATCAACACAGCCAGCGTAAAGAGGAACACGGCAAGCGCGGCCAGAAGGCGGCGCCCGTCGAACATCATCCAGGTTCTCCACATGAGTTCGTTCCTTTCTATGCTTTTGCAGCGGGCAGAGCGCCCACTGGAGCCACGACATGCGTTGCTGCTGATTTCATCGGCAGCGATTCACCCAGCCAAGGGCGCCATGTCCACACCAGAAGGTGTGCGATAATAGCAATGAAGGTAAAGAACCCCATGCTTAGTACGAAAAGCTTATGGAACTCTTTGGCCTCCGCAGCGGTCAAATAAGTCCCGAGCTCGTCTCGGTTTCCGTCACTCATAGTTCATCTCCAATGTGCCCATAGGAAAAAGGAGCGACATGACGCGCCCCGGGCGGCATCCGCCGGGCAAAACGCCCGAAGGATTGGTTGAGCCCTGCGTTGAGGGCAATCTGTGTGGCGGGCGCTGTCATGATACAGCCCCGCTTTCTTGAAGGATGCTGGTCAGGCGTTCGGCCGTAACACTGGGCTCACCTGCGCGGCGCGCCGCACGTTCGGCAGCATCGCGGATGCGCTTGGCAGCGGAAATGCGGACCAGCACCGGTTCGCGTTCGACAATCGCGTCGAGGGCGTCTTTGGCGTCTTCGTTCCAGTCGATTTCGGCATGCGGCCGCGCAGGCGTCGCTTCGACTTTGTCCATCTGACCCGCCAGCGGCAGAATGTTGAACAGCGCATCGAACAGCGCGTTGCACACTTCCTGCATCAGATAGGTCGCGCCCGCATAGCCCATGAACGGCGTGCCCGTATGGCGACGGATGACTGCACCCGGGAAAGAGGCGGGGATATACATGGCGCGCGTGCCGTGCTCGGCCATGTACATACGTTCGTTATAACTGCCGAAAAGGATCAGCGGCGGCGTCGTCCTGATCGCGTCGATCACCGCCTGATTGTCGGGCTTCACGCCTGCGGTCCGGCGGAACGAGAAGGTACAGGGCATACCCATGTCGCCTTCGAGGAAATTACGGATGCCGCGTTCGTAGGTTTCGGTCGCGACCACGGCAAAGCTTGCGGTGCCATAGAAATCTTGCGTGACCGAGCGCCACAAATCCCACAACGGCTTGATCGTCGTGTGTTTTTCGCGTTCGATGAACGGTTCAGGATCGAGGCCTGTAAGTTCCCCAAGTTTGCGCAGGAACAGCGTGGTCGACTCAAGCCCGATCGGTGCTTGCAGATACGGACGTTCCAATGTTTCACATAATCCGCGCCCGAATTCGCGATACATGCATACGTTGACACTGGCGTCGGCCAGCTTGCGGACGTCGGCCAAATGACTGCCGAGCGGGAACGCCATGGCGACTTCGGCACCGATCCCTTCAACCAAGCGCCGAATTTCGGCGAGATCAGAGGGCATATTAAATGTGCCGTACATCGGCCCAATAATGTTGACCTTCGGCTTGGCACCCTCAGGCAATATGCGCGGACCCGGCACTTTCTTGGGGCCGAACTGCGTCCAAAGCCACGTCAGCGCGCGGTCGGCCGACTGCCACTGATCCTCGTCAATGGTGCGTGGCAGAAAACGTACAATGTTCGTGCCTTCTGGTGTCACCCCGCCACCGATCATTTCCGAAATGCTGCCCGTCACGACAACAGCGGGAAGATCAGGATCGAGCGTTGCCCAGGCGCGCTTCATTGCGCCTTCTGTGCCGTCGCGGCCGAGTTCCTGTTCGCCTAGCCCCGTCACCACAATCGGTAATTCATGCGGCGGCAGTGCGTCGGTGTAGTGAAGCACGCTGGTGACAGGCAGATTCTCGCATCCCACGGGGCCGTCGATGATGACTTGCAGACCCTTGATCGCGGTGAACGCGTAGACCGCCCCCCAATAACCGCCCGCCCGATCATGATCGAGGATGAGCGTCATACGCCCACTGCCTCTTCGGCTTTTGCCGAAGCAATGCGCTTGGCCGCGAATTTCGCTTTATACTCAGGGCGGTCGACCGGTGTTTTTTCCCACACACCCGCGCTGTGTCCCGAGCCGACACCCTCGAAGAATGCCTTCATTTTGTCGAAGCGCGCCTGATTGCCAAGTGCGGCGTTTACCACCGTCGCCAGCGATCCCGCGCCGGCAACACCCATCAACGGCCGCGCCGAAATCAGGTTGGTGAAATACAGAGCGGGTATCGCTTTCGCCTTGGCATGCTGCACCACCGGCGTCGTGCCGATGGCAAGATCGGGCTGATAACCGTCGACCGCTGCCAGATCGTTTTCGAGGCTCGCGCGATATTGCACTTTGACGCCGCGCGCGATCAGCCATTCGCGGTCGGGATCGCTCCAGACAGTGCGCGGGCAGGCTGTGCCGACATAGGGCACATCCGCGCCGCTTTCGATCAACAAGCGCGCAACAAGCAGTTCGGAGCCTTCATAGCCCGAAACGGTGATCCGCCCCTTGATTGGCTTGGCTGCGAGTGCATCGCGGATCGCGGGCAGGAATTTATTTTTCGCGTTGTCGACTTTGTCTTGCGCAATGCCGCAAGCCCTGCCGACGGCATCGAGCCAGGCCGCAGTGCCGTCAACGCCAACGGGGGCCGAACCAATGACCGTGCGCCCCGCCGCTTCGAATTCGCGAATGCTGGCGGTGTAAAAGGGGTGGATTGCCGCAACCGCTGCACAATCGAGCGCGGCATACAGTTCGCGCCATTCGCGCGTGGGGACAACCGGCCCTGCTGCCAACTCCAGGGGCGCAAGCATCTGGCCGATACCCACCGGATCGAGCGGGAACATTTCGCCGAGCAATGTGACGGTCGGCAGTGCCGAACGCTCTTTCGGTGCCGCAACCGGACCCGATTCAGCTTCGGCGCGGGCATAGGCCAGCATTGCGCCGGCCAGCACGTCCTTGGCTTCGGCATGCGTCGGGATGCCGAAACCCGGCACGTCGATGCCGATAATCCGCACGCCATTGATTTCCTTGGGAAGCAGCTGCAGCGGCACGCCCGACGCCGTCGGCACGCACAAGTTGGTGACGATCACGCTGTCATAAAGCGCCGGATCGGCGATCTGATACACAGCATCGCGGATGTCTTCGAACAGCTTGCCCGTCACCAGCGTTTCGGAACTGAACGGTACATAGCCGACCGAGCGCCGCGCACCGTAAAAATGCGAGGTGAACGTCAGCCCGTAAACACAGCAAGCGGAACCCGACAATATCGTTGCGGTCCTCCGCATGCGCAGACCCACCCGGAGCGACCCGAAGGCTGGGCACATTGATTGCGGCTGATCGTGCGGTCCCTTTGGGTAATCCGCATCATAGCGATCGAGCACGTCCGCCTTGCCGGCAGCGATTGCCGCGTCGCGAAGCGTCGAGGCGCTATTACAGGCGCCCTCAGACTGCATCGTATACAACTTCAAGGCTTGGCTTGGGCACGAATGCCTTGCCGCGCATGTCGCCCTGCGTTGCGGGGCGCAGCGTATAGTCGGCGCCGGTAATGTCGGCGCTGAACAGACCCAGCAACCCATCCTGGTCGAGCGGCGTGGGCCGGAGCGGCGGCGCACTTGCGACATTTTCGGCCAAGTCTTCGAACAGCGATGCCCACTGCCCACCGGGCTTGCCGATGATCTGATAATTCGCACTCTTTTTGCGGATATCTTCGTTCGCGGGGATTGCGGTCAGGACCGGAATGCCGACAGCGGCGGCAAAGGCATTGGCTTCGCCGGTGCCATCGTCCTTGTTCAGGATCATGCCAGCAACGCCGACGTTGCCGCCCATCTTGCGGAAATATTCGACTGCCTTGCAGACGTTGTTTGCGACATAAAGCGACTGCAGGTCATTGGAGGCGACGACGATGACTTTCTGGCACATGTCGCGCGCAATCGGCAGGCCGAAGCCGCCGCAGACCACGTCGCCGAGGAAATCGAGCAGAACATAATCGAAGCCCCATTCATGGAAGCCCAATTTTTCAAGCGTCTCGAACCCGTGAATGATCCCGCGCCCGCCACAACCGCGCCCCACTTCGGGGCCGCCGAGTTCCATCGCGAATACGCCGTCGCGTTGGAAACAGACGTCTTCGATGCCGATTTCCTCGCCCGCAAGTTTCTTGGCAGCGCTAGTTTCGATGATGGTCGGCGTCGATTTTCCGCCGAACAACAGGCTCGTGGTGTCCGATTTCGGATCGCAGCCGATCAGCAGCACGCGCTTGCCCTGCTGCGCCATCATGTAGCTGAGATTGGCGAGCGCGAAGGATTTGCCGCTGCCGCCCTTGCCATAGATCGCGATGATCTGGGTTTCTTTAGTAACCGGCCCGGTGTGCACGGG
>JANODH010000305.1:0-4190 GCA_031412595.1 Sphingomonas sp.
GTTCGTCGATCGATCCCAACTGAGGTGCTTGTTGGCGAGGCGTGCCCCAACAGGATGAAAGTTTTATAAGCAGGATTGATAGGAAGTGCGGCGCGCCTGCCGCACTTTTTTATATATTTGGCGCAATGTCTTAGCGATAAGAAACGTCGAGAAGGCGGTCAATCAGAGCGTCAAGATCGCCATCGGTTCGGCCGTTCAAAACCACTCTGTCCATGTGCCCCGCCCGTTGCTGTACAATGGCGAGGCGCGCTCTGCTTTGCAATCCGCTAAGTGCTAATTTGCGGCGGCGAGCGTGTGATGGAACCGATTCGCAAAATGTGCGAATCGCCTGCAGTTCAGCGATGATTTGGTGATTATAGCGAAGATGCCCTCCAAAATGGAGCGGCAACCCGCTTGAGATGCTTTGGCTTGGTAAGCCAGGCAACAAAACGCCGTTCGTTTCGAAATCGTCGAGGTGAAAACCGTCGTCACGCATTGCGAGCAAAAAGGGCGCTAGATTAGGGTCGCGCATGCACTGCATCGGATGCAAATGGTGGCGCACCCACCCTTCGCGGTAATTGAGGCAGCCAGGACGGTTGACCGTCGAAAACGGCTTCCGACGATTGTAACTTATTGCCCCCATTTGCTTAAGGTATCGCGGACGCCCGGGTCCGGTCAGCCGGAACAGAGTCCGTAATGGATGGATCACAAGCTTATGGTAATCAATTTTGTTGGCGATCTTTCGACTGACCACGTCAGCACAAAAGTTGTGCCATCAGCTGCGTGATACGTATCATCGTCGGAAAGACCATGCATTATGGCTCGGCGTGCTAATCGCACCAGATTACGTGCAGCATCGCGCGCTTGTGGCGGATCTCGAAATTCGGCTGCAATCTCGTAATCGATAAACGCAGCAACACCACGCGTTGAATGCCGACAATCGCCGAGGTCAACGCCTATAATCGACAAGACTGGTGGCTCCCCTGTCTCATCCCAGCGCGTTAGCAGGGTGGGAAGCTCGGAACATGGAACTGTAATCGACGAAAACCGCCATCGCAGGGAGAGATCGTGGCTGGTAGTGGAGCATGCAACGCATTGCATGATAGCATGAACGTCATCGATTCGGAGCTGCCCACGGGATTCTGGCAAACCGAAATACCAGGCCTTACCCTCCTGCCAGATCGTAAGGCGGTCACAACAGTTTGGCAGATCGACCTCGCCAATATCTCCCGAAGACAACTCCGCAACAATCGAAATCATGCAATATTCTTTCTATATTCCTGATATGTTCCTGTTTCCGGTCATTCCAGTCAATCATGGCTTCGTCCATTACGGAAAAGATCCCGACGCGGCTTGGGAACGACAACAGGGCTTGCGACCAAATCGATGTAGGTGTATTGCCGTAACAATACAGCGCCGCAATCGACGAGGATCGAACGCATGAGCTTCCGGAATATCTCGGCATGGGCAATCCGCAATCCGGTTGCCCCGATCGTGCTGTTCATCGCACTGACGCTCGCTGGCGTGCTCAGCTTCGTCCGGATGCAAGTCAACAACAACCCCGACGTGAGCTTCCCGGCAGCGCAGATCACTGTTGTTCAGCCGGGAGCGGCGCCGCCCGAACTCGAAACCCAGGTGACGCAAAAAGTGGAGGCCGCGATCCGCGGTGTAAACGGCGTCGATGCGATCTCGAGCTGGATCACCGAAGGGACGTCGAACACAAGCGTACAATTTACCATCGGGACTCCCGTCGATCGCGCCGTCAACGATGTCCGCGATGCGCTCGCTAATATCCGTGGCGATTTGCCAGATGGCATTCTCGAGCCGCAGGTCCAGCGCGCCGACATCGATGGCGGACCGATTGCCTATTACTCTGCCGAAGCTGTCGACATGACACTCGAGGAATTGAGCTGGTACGTCGACAACAACGTCGCCAAACGGCTGCTATCCGTTTCGGGCATGGCCAGGGTCCAGCGCTCGGGCGGAGTCGCTCGAGAAATCCGCGTCATCCTCGATCCCGTGCGGATGCAGGCGCAGGGCGTGACCGCTGCGCAAGTCAACGCGCAGCTTCGCGCAAGCAACGTGAATGCAGCGGGTGGCCGCGCCGAGATTGCAGGGTCCGAACAATCCGTTCGCGTTCTCGGCAATGCGGCATCAGCCTTCGCTTTGTCCGAAACCATGATTTCGGTCGGTGGTCGCTCAATCAAACTTGGCGACATTGCGACCGTGCGCGATCTTTATGCCGAACAGCGCAGCATTTCGAAAATGAATGGCCGCCAGGTGCTCAGCTTTTCGATGGCCAAGGCGAAGGGATCGTCTGACGTTACGGTTTACGATGCGGGCGTCGCGGAACTGAAAAAGATGGAAGCTGAAAATCCGAAGGTCAAGTTTACGCAGCTTTTCACCAGCGTAGACTACACCAAGGATCAATATCATTCGGCGATAAACGCCATGTGGGAAGGCGCGGTCCTCGCCGTCCTCGTGGTTTTCCTGTTCCTGCGCGATTGGCGAGCAACCGCAATTTCGGCGATCGCAATCCCGCTCTCGGCCATCCCTGCCTTCTGGTTTATGGATATGATGGGCTTTACGCTCAATTCGCTGAGCCTGCTGGCGCTAAGCTTGGTCGCCGGGGTCCTTGTCGATGATGCGATCGTCGAGATCGAGAACATCGTCCGCCACATGCGCATGGGCAAAACAGCGTATCAAGCCTCAATCGATGCCGCCGACGAGATTGGTCTTGCCGTCCTCGCAACGACAATGGCAATTGTCGCGGTTTTCTTGCCCGTCGGCCTCATGCCCGGTCTGACGGGTCAGTTCTTCAAACAATTCGGCCTGACGGTCGTTGTGGCCGTGCTGATCAGCCTTGCCGTTGCGCGTCTGATAACGCCGATGGCCGCTGCCTATTTCCTGAAAAGTCACGGGCCCGCCGCACACGGCGACAACTGGATGATGCGCAAATACGTGGCCATGCTCGACTGGTCGCTCGACAATGCAAAGGCGCTTGCATTCAAGGCACAAGCAACAGGCTTCAAGCGCCGACTTGCTTGGGCGCTCGATCATCGCTTCTGGATCGTCGGCGCTGGGGCTGTATCTTTCCTTTTGACGATCGTTGCGTTCAGCCAGATTCAGTTTGTGTTTCAACCAACGATCAACACCGATTACAGTCAAGTGCGCATCGAAATGGTGCCGGGGTCGACACTGAAGCAGACCGAAAAAGTCGTGGACGACGTGTCTGCGATTCTCGGCAAAGCGCCCGAAGTGGCGGCCGCATTCGGCGAAGTGAACATCGGTGAAGCCAATATCTACATCACGCTGAACAAGGAGCGGACGCGCACCAGCATCGAATTCGAACGTGATCTGGCAAGCAAGCTGCGTGAGGTCCCCGATGCGCGCGTGACATTCCAGAGCCAGGGCGGTGGCCTCGGCCGTGATGTCACGATCATGCTTGCGGGCAGCGATCCTGATTTAGTCACGAAAACGGCCAACCAGATCGTCGAAGAAATGAAAACGTTGCCGCAATTGCGCGCACCGCGCATCAACGGCGATATCCCGCGTCCCGAAATCACGATTACGCCGCGTCTTGCCGTGGCGGCCGATCTTGGGGTGTCAACAGCGGCGCTGAGCCAGACGATCCGGATCGCAACGCAAGGCGAAATCGATCAGAATGCCGCGAAATTCTCACTGTCCGATCGCCAGATTCCAATCCGCGTCATGCTCGATCAAACTGCCCGGACGAGTCTTGCAACTCTCGAAAACTTGCCCGTCCCGACGACATCCGGCGGCACCGTTCCTTTGAAAGTCGTTGCCGATATCGGCTTTGGCGCCGGGCCGTCGATTCTGCGCCGCTACAATCAGAACCGGCGTCTTGCCATCGGCGCAGACTATGCGCCCGGCGTGATCACGGCATCGAAGGAGATTGACGCACTGCCGACGATGAAGGCACTGCCGACCGGCGTCGAGCGCGTCTCGTTCGGCGACGATAAACTGATCGGCGAATTGGTCTTCAATTTTGCCGTTGCGGTCATATCGGGCACTCTGCTTGTCTTTGCCGTCCTCGTCCTGCTTTACCGCCGGGTGATGCCTCCGTTCATCAACATGGGTTCGCTTGCGCTTGCGCCGCTGGGTGGGGCAATCGCACTACTAATCACCGGCAATCCGATTTCGATGCCGGTTCTGATCGGGCTCCTCATGCTGCTCGGGATCGTCGCCAA
>JANODH010000306.1:0-6416 GCA_031412595.1 Sphingomonas sp.
AGCATGATTTCCGAAAGCCAGACGCGGTAGGGCCAATTCTGGTCAGATACGCGAAGTGGTGAACCCGGCGGGGCGCGCCAGGGCAGCGCGCGGGCATTCGCATCATACCATTTCAACAAAGGAGTATCGACGCGCATGTCCGGCTTGTGGCAGAGAGTAATCAATGCCGAAACAGCCAAAATCCGAATCAGCGCCAGCCAAAGCGATAGAACGTCCGCGCGGTGGCCGGGCGCGCAGCGTTTCGGAAATCGTGCCCGACGTCGGGCGTGTTGCGTTCCGGCGGTTCGGTTTCGTGCAATCGTCGGTCGTCAGTCGCTGGGCCGAAATTGTGGGCGCGCGCTATGCACTTATTTCGGCACCCGAATCGATCCGTTTTCCGCCGGGCAAGCGTTCCGAGGGCGTGCTGACGCTGGCTGTTGCGGGCGCGCATGCACCGATGATGCAGCACGTCGGCCCAACGATCATCGAACGTGTGAACCGCTTCTTCGGCTATGCAGCGATCGCGCGGGTGAACATCCGGCAAGGCGAGATCATTCCGCCCAAGCCGCGGGCGCAGCCGTTGGCGCAAGTCGCCATTCCGGTGGAACTGGGCGAATCACTGCGCACGGTGGCCGATCCCGAATTGAAAGCTGTGCTCGAAGCGCTGGCGCGGGGCGTGGCAGCGGCGACAAGCGTGCCGATTGTGGGAAAAATTTCATGAAAGCTGTGTTGCTCGGCGTTGTCGCTGTGTTGACGATCGGCGCCGCGCCTGTCGACTGGACCAAGACCGTCACGCGCGGTGCCAATGGCGCGTATGTGCTTGGCAATCCGAAAGCCAAAGTGCGCCTCGTCGAATATATGAGCTATTCGTGCAATCATTGTGCACAGTTCACAAGCGAGGCCGCTGGACCCCTGAAATCAAATTTCGTCGCCAAGGGCAACGTCGCAGTCGAATTGCGCAATGCTGTTCGAGACCGTTATGATTTTGCGGCCGCACTGCTCGCGCGCTGCGGCGGTGGCAGCAGGTTTGTTGCACAGAGCGAGGCGCTGTTTGCCGCACAGGAAAGGCTGATGGCGCAAGCACAGGAATTTGAAGCAAGCAATCCGATGCCTGACAACGCACCGATCAATGACGTGCTTAGTGGCATCGCGCGAGGATCGGGCATGACCGCGCTGATGGCCGCGCGTGGTCTGAACGTTGCAACGGCCAATGCCTGCCTGACGAACAAAGCCGAGCAAAGCGTCGTGCTCGGCATGGCCAAGGAAGCGTGGGAAACCCGCAAGTTGAAGGGGACGCCATCCTTTCTTATCAATGGCAAAGATAGCGGGCCCGCGACATGGCGCGATATCGAACCGAAACTGCGCAGCGCCATCGCTGCAAAATAGGATGCGAATGATGAAGTCTAGTGCGTTTGTATTGCCCCTCATTCTGCTGGCGGCTTGTAATCAAAAAGCGGGCGATACGCCTGCGGCAACTGGTTCCGTTACGGCTGTCAAAGCACCGGCGGGTACCGAATGGGTGACGACGGTTGTCAAGACGCCCGATGGCGGTATGCAGATGGGCAATCCGAACGCGCCGCTGAAAGTCGTCGAATATGCCTCGATGAGCTGTTCGCATTGCGCCGATTTTTCAGAAGTAGCGTCGGAGCCGTTGAAAGCAAAATATATTTCGACCGGCAAAGTTTCCTACGAATTGCGCAACTATGTTCGTGATCCGATGGACATGGCAGCGACATTGCTTGCGCGGTGCGGCGGGCCCGGCCCGTTTTTCCCACTGTCGGAGCAATTGTTCACTGATCAGAAAAACTGGTTCGTAAAGGCGCAGACAATGACGCCTGCCGACCAGCAAGCGATGGCGGCACTGCCGATCGGGCAACAGACGGCGCGGTTTGCAAGCTTCATCGGGATCGACGAATTCGTGCGTCAGCGCGGCGTCAGCGCTGAAAAGGCCGGTGCCTGCCTTGCCAATCAAGGTGAGATGGACAAGCTGATTAAGATGCGGGACCGCGCGAACAGCGAGTATAATCTGCAGGGCACCCCGACATTCCTGATCAACGGGCAAGTGGTTCCGGATACCGGCACATGGGAACAGCTCGAGGCAAAACTCAAAGCAGCGGGCGCCTAAACGGCCGTGAAAATCTCGCGAGTGAGACTTGCGGGATTCAAGAGCTTTGTCGACCCTTGCGAATTGCGGATCATGCCCGGCCTGACAGGCGTGGTCGGCCCCAATGGTTGCGGCAAATCGAACCTGCTCGAAGCAATCCGCTGGGTAATGGGCGAGGGATCGCCGAAATCGCTGCGCGGGTCGGCAATGGACGATGTGATTTTTGCAGGGACAGCGAGCCGGCCGCAGCGGCAGTTTGCCGAAGTTTCGATTCTCGCCGAGCGGACCGATGACGAAGTGGAAGTCGTTCGCCGGATCGAGCGGGGGGCAGGCTCCGCTTACCGGATCAATGGGCGCGATGCCCGGGCACGCGATGCGCAACTGATTTTTGCCGATGCGGCGACGGGCGCGCATTCGCCTGCGCTTGTCAGTCAGGGTCGGATCGGTGCGATCATTGCGGCCAAACCGGCCGAACGCCGCCAGATGCTCGAGGAAGCAGCGGCCATTTCAGGGCTTCATGTGCGGCGGCGCGAAGCCGAAATCCGGCTGAAAGCGACTGAAGCCAATCTGGCGCGCGTTGCCGAAACCGTCGCAGAGCAGGACGCGCGGATTGCGGTTTTGCGGCGGCAGTCTCGAACCGCGGAGCGATATCGCAAATTGTCCGATGATATTCGGACAGCGGAAGGCCGCTTGATCTACGCCCGGTGGCGCGATGCGGCAGCAGCAGCAGACGTTGCGCGCGCCGAAGCTCAAGCCGCTGACGAGGCCGTTCATTCCGCATCCGAAGCGCAGCGTGTGGCGGCGGCGCTCAGTGCCGATGCTGGCGATAAACTCGGTGAGGCGCGGACATCGGCGCAACGTGCGCGCGATGCCGCAGCCGATGCCCGGCACGCGTTGGCAACCGTGGAAGCCGAACGCGCGACTGTGGATACGCGGATCGCCAGCATCGCTGCACAGATTGACCAACTGGCGGCCGATCACGCACGCGAAGGCGAACTGGCGCGTGATGCGGGCGAAGCCCTGACGCGCCTTGGGGCTGAGATCGCCGAGACCGATCGGCGCATAAAAGCAGCAGCCGAGGAACGGCCCGCTCTCGCCGATGCGCTTGCGCGCGCCGAGGACAATAGTCGGGCTGCAGAAGTCGCGCTGGCACAGGCACTGGCGCGAGGTGCGCAAGAAGCGGCCGAACGGCGGGTGGCCGAAGCAGCGCTGGCGGCGGCAACATTTCGCCTTGAACGAGCAACAGGCGCGCGGAATCGGGCAGCGGCCGAGCTGGCCGCAATCGGTGACCTCAGCCTTGCCAAAAAATCGTTTGATGACGCGTCGTCGGCCCGCGCAGCCGCTGAAGTCGCGTGCGGACAAGCCGTAGAAGCCATAGCGATGCAAGAAGTATTGCGGACTGCTGCCGAAGAATCACGGGCAATTACCCAGCGTGATGCTGCAACAGCGGCGGCGGCGCTGGCTGCGGTTGAAGCCGAAGCTGCGGCCCTGCGGCGCGACAGTGAAAACATAATGGGTGCACTGCAGCAGGTGCGCGCTGCACCGGGTTATGAAACGGCACTGGCAGCAGCACTGGCCGACGATTTGAGTGCCGCGATCGGCACGGCCGGACCGCGCCGGTGGACGGGGGCCGCAATTCGGACAAATGATCCGCCGCTATCGGTAGGTCAGGCTCTTTCGGCGCATGTCGAGGCACCACGCGAGCTGGCGCGGCGACTGGCGCAGATTGCCGTTGTGGCTGTAGACGATGGCGCGGCGCTTGCTGTGGGTCAGCGCCTTGTGACGCTGGATGGAAAGATGCGGCGCTGGGACGGCTTTGCATCGGACGGCGCAGGATCGGCCGCTGCGGAAGGATTGAAACGGCGCAACCGGCTGGCGGCGATCGAAGCGCAACTGCCACAGATGCATGCGGCGCATGAAGCTGCTGCAGCGGCACGCGATACGGCTGCTTTGGCCGTGGCCGAGACGGGACAACAGCTTGCCGATGCACGCCGTGAAAGCGAACTGGCCGAAGCTACCCTGCGGGCGGCGTTGCGCCAAGAAGACCAAGCCGTAAGCGCGCTCGAACGGGCGGCGCGGCTGACAAAAGAACTGAGCGAACGGGTGGTGCAGAGCGATGCCGAAGTCGTTGCCGCGGCGCGTGATCTTCAAATAGCACAAAGCGGGCTCGATGCGCTTCCTGCATTCCTTGCTGATGGCATTGCGCGGCAGCTCGATCGTGCCGCGCAGGCTGCCCGCGACATGGCGGCTCAATGTCGCGCCGATCTGGCCGCCCGTGACGGCCGACATGCTGCCGACAAAGCGCGCCACGACGCCGCGCGCACCGAACAGGACGACTGGCGCGCGCGAAGCGGCAAAGCAGGCAAGCGCGTCGAAGACATGGCCAAGCGCGCGCGAACGCTTTCAGACGAACAAGCAGGGCTTGCCGACGCACCCGCGCGGATCGCTGAACGCGTCGCAGCTCTCGGCATCGAGGCAGCGCGCCGGGCTGAAACAGCACAAGCGGCCGTTGCGGCGGAACGGGCTGCCGACGCAACGTTGCGCGATCGCGAGGCATCGGCTCTGGCCGCAGCAGAACGACTCGCCAATACACGCGAAGTCCGCGCCGGGGCGCAAGCGCGCACCGAAAATCAGGAACTGCGCCGCGTGGAAATGGGGCGGGTTGCGGGCGAGCGGTTCGAATGTCCGGCGGCGCTATTGCCTGAAAAGCTGGCGTTTGATGCAAGCACCGTCGGCACGGCGAGCGAAGAGTCGACGCAACTGGAACGACTCGCGACCGATCGCGAACGGCTCGGGCCGGTCAATCTCGTCGCGGCAAGCGAACTCACCGAAATCGAAGCAGGCCGCGAAAACAATGCCGCCGAAATTGCCGAACTGACCGAAGCCGTTCACCGACTGCGGGGTTCGATCGGCAGTCTCAATCGCGAAGGGCGTGCTCGTCTGCGCGCTGCGTTCGACGCGGTCGACGGCCATTTCAGAACCTTGTTCGCCATACTTTTCAACGGCGGCGAAGCTTATCTTTCGATGATCGACAGCGACGATCCGCTGGACGCTGGGCTCGAAATCATGGCGCAGCCACCGGGCAAGAAGCTTTCGTCGCTAACCTTGTTATCGGGTGGCGAACAGGCGCTGACGGCTGCGGCACTGATTTTTGCCCTGTTTCTGACCAACCCGGCGCCGCTTTGTGTTCTGGATGAAGTCGATGCGCCGCTGGACGATGCGAATGTCGAACGCTTTTGCGATCTGCTCGATGCAATGGCGCGCGATACGGACACGCGCTACCTGATCGTCACGCATAATGCCGTCACTATGGCGCGGATGCACCGGCTTTATGGCGTCACCATGATCGAACAGGGCGTGAGTCGCTTGGTATCGGTCGATCTGGGCAGCGCAGAAGCGTTGCTGGCTGCGGAATAACGGGCTCCTACGCGAACAGCCAGTGCCCAAGCAGGCGGTTAAAGGGAAAAGTGAAAAAGCCCGCAACCAGCAGCGCCCCGAACACCATGCCACGCACTGAACTGCGATGCTTACGCATATTATGAGTACGCGCGCTCCAGAAAATCAACGGTACCTGGATCAACGTCCACATCGACAGGATATGGATGAAGCTGAAGCCACCTCTGTTCGCGTCGCGGATCGTGAAGCTGACAAGCGCGGTCAGGATCATCGCCGCCACCCATATACCTCCCAGCTTCCGGTGCAGAGAGTCGCCGCGCTGCCGCAGCAACATGACAGGCGTCAGCGCAAGCGCAACGATCATCGTGCCAAGGTGTGCCCACAAATTCGGCGTAATAAGGTGCCATTCGTCCCTGCCGCGCGTGAGAGCGGCGACAACAGCCGCAAGCAATATCAGCGCACCAACCGCAAGTAAGCGTTCGAATCTGTCTGGCGCGATCGGTTTTGCGCGCGGTGTCAGGCTTGCAACCGTGGCCATATTTTCCCCTAGTCAGGCGCAAAGATTGCGTTAGGTTCATGGGATGTTCAAGCCTGCAATCGCGCTTTCCGCGCTCATCCTTGGTGTTCCCGCCATGGCCTCGCCATCAACAGACCTCCAAGCCGTGATCGACGCGCATTGGGCGTCGGTGATGGCGGCCAATCCCGAATATGCATCAACTCTGGGCGAGCCAGGCGGGGCAGGGCGCGTGACCGACATCAGCCTTGCAGCGCGCGATCGCTCGGCAGAACAGGCTTCGGAATTTCGCGCGCGGCTCGTCGCCGTGCCCGATGCGAGCCTTAGCGACAGCGAACGAACCGACAAGGCAATCTTGTTGAGGATGCTCGGCGAGGAAATCGAGGGGAATAAATTCGGCCAGCGGATGATGCTGTTTTCGAC
>JANODH010000307.1:0-2816 GCA_031412595.1 Sphingomonas sp.
CCATGGGCGTGATCTCGGCTATCCTGTATTTCACAATCGTGACCTTTGCGCCTTACTTGTGGGATGAATGGTTTGGGGCGCACCAGTTGATCGATGGTGCACAATTGCCGTTCTGGATGCAGATTGTTGGCGGTTTTCTTGTGCTCGAATTCGGCATTTATTTCTGGCATCGCGCCATGCACAGTTGGGACCCTTTGTGGCGTGTCACGCACCAGATGCATCACTCGGCCGAACGCGTGGACGTTTGGGGCGCTTATTATTTTCACCCACTCGATATGCTTGGCTGGGCATTCCTCGGTTCGGCTTGCCTAGTCGGGATTTTTGGGATGAGCCCGGACGCAGCGCTCATTTTCGCAGTATTGACGACGATTCCCGGCATCTTCCAGCACGTTAATATCCGCACACCGCACTGGCTCGGCTATTTCGTCCAGCGTCCCGAAAGCCATTTGATTCATCATCAGCGCGGCGTCCACGCCTTCAACTATGGCGATATACCTCTGCCCGACATGATCTTCGGTACGTTTCGCAATCCGCGTGAATGGAAGGGTGAGAACGGCTTCCATGCCGGATCGACGCTGCGCATTGCCGAAATGCTCGCGTTCCGGAAGATTGCTTAATTCATTGCCGCTGGTTCGCGCCGTGAACGTAAGCAATATCTTAAATGCCGAGCACAAAGTTAAATTACGCTGTTCGTATCCACCATAACCCCGGATAGCGTCGCGGCCTCGATCACGGCGCCAAACCTGTGCTCGCGCCGCTCCATATATCCTTCGCCCGATGGTCCCCACATCTGATGGATCACGCGGCCTTCGACATCGACGACCCAATATTCGGGCACGCCAGCCTCGGCATAAATGCGCAGTTTGCGGCCCATGTCGATTCCGAGCGTCGTATCCGAAACCTCGACGATCAACGCAACGGTTTCCAGCGGCACGACCCCTTCGCCGCGATGACTCGTCAGAACGATGTCGGGTTCGGGTAGCGAGTGCTCGCCGATTCTTGTCGCCACCTCGACTGTGACGCGCAGGTCCGAGCCCGTCGCAGAAAGCGCTTGCATTAGTGCGAAGGCAAGGTCTGTCTTGGCCTGAGCATGACGCGAATATTGCGCGTTCATGACGTAGATTTCCCCCTCGATCAGCTCGGTTTTGGTATAATCGGCAAAGGCACCACTTTGGTCGAGCAGCAGAAAGTCCTCGACGCGGAGCCGCACTTTTTCGGGGGTGGTCATGATCCGGAACGGCGCGTTCATATGCAAAAGCTAACACGGCATTTGGTGTTTTGCCAGTCAGTCCGGCATCTGGCCGTTCAGCCGCAATGCTTCCCCCGCCAGATACAGCGAACCGACGATCAGGATGTCGTCTTCAATCTCGGCCACAGCTTCGGCAAGCGTCGCCGCCTTGCCAGCCCAGCGCTCCACCAGCGCGACGGGATCATGGCTCGCATGATCGGGAACGGCCACAAACGTCAGGCTCAGCGCGTGCGCGGCAAGTGACGCGATGATGCCGTCTGCATCCTTGTTCGCAAGAATCCCGATAATGAGGTGTCGCGGTTCGGCAGCGAGCACCTCGGCCAGCACGCCCGCCGCCGCAGGATTATGGGCGCCGTCGATCCAGACGTTCTTCTTGCCGACAAGCGGACCCGCGCCAAGTTTCTGTAGCCGCGCTGGCCAGTGCGCCGTTGCAATCCCGCGCCTGATAGCCGCATCGGCGATGCCTGCATGCCGCGCCATTTGCGCAGCGAGATTGGCGTTCCTTAATTGATGCGCACCCGCCATCGCCGGCGACAATGTATCATCGATTGTCCATTCGCGGTCCTCGATCAAAAGCGGCGCACCGGCCTTTGCCGCAACAGCTTCGATCGCGGCCACTGCTTCGGGCAACTGCGCGAGGCAGATCAGCGGCACGCCGGCTTTCGCGATTCCCGCTTTCTCGCCCGCGATTTCGGCCAGCGTATCGCCGAGAAATGCCTGATGATCGATGCCGACTTGGGCAATGCCGCAGACCATCGGCGTGATCACGTTGGTCGCATCGAGCCGCCCACCAAGCCCGACTTCGATCACACAATAGTCGGCTGGCGTCCGGCTGAACGCTAGCAAGGCCGCCGCTGTCGTCGCTTCGAAAAAACTGGGGCCGATGGCATAGGCTTCGGCACGGTTGAGCACTTCAGACAGCAGCGGCGCAAGGTCTTCGTCGTCGATCAGCCGCCCTGCAACGCGTATCCGCTCGTTAAAGCGCACAAGGTGCGGACTGGTGTAAACATGAACCGTCTTGCCCGCTGCTTCGAGAATGCCGCGCAGGAAAGCGCAGGTCGATCCCTTGCCGTTCGTCCCGGCGACATGAAAAACCGGCGGCAACCGGCCCTGTGGATTGCCAAGCGTCGCCAGCAATGCCGTTATGCGCTCTAGCCCGAGAATATCGCGACCGGGCGAGAGTTGCGCAAACCGGTCGAGCTGCGCCTGAACAGCCGGATCGTCGGACCGTGCGTGGTCAGCCATCGCTTTAGTTGGCGCCCATCGCCTGAAGGCGCGGGCTCATGCGGCTTTCCGCTTGTCCATCAGGTAACCGATCAGCAGCCCGAGGCGTGCCGGCAGTTCGGCGCGCGGCACCACCATATCGAGCATGCCGTGGTCGAGTAGATATTCGGCGCGCTGGAAACCTTCGGGCAGTTTTTCCCGGATCGTCGATTCGATCACGCGCTGGCCCGCAAAGCCGATCAGTGCACCCGGCTCGGCTAGCTGGATATCGCCCAGCATGGCATAGCTTGCGGTGACGCCGCCCGTCGTCGGGTCGGTCATCACGACGATATAGGGCAGCCCC
>JANODH010000308.1:0-7382 GCA_031412595.1 Sphingomonas sp.
CGCGCCGCGGCAGCAGCGGCCTCACAGCCTGCGTGGCCGCCCCCGACAACAATCACATCAAACGTCATCAGGTCCGGATACTATATCACGAACGCTTCGCCAATTGTTTCACGTGAAACAAGCGATACCCGCTACTTTCCGATGCAGAACGTGCCGAACAAGGCATCCAGCATATCTTCGACGCCTGCCCTTCCCGTTATACGATCGATGACGACCCGAGCACGACGAAGGTGCTCAGCGCTCAGCAACAAATCATCGGCAATAGCTGCCGAACGGGTTTCGATCGCGAGTTCGGCAAGGCCAGCACGTTGCCGAACATTTAATGCAAGCCTGTCAGGCGCTGGTAAGATGTTCCTTGCTGCTGCCACAATAACTTCTGTTAACGCATGAATCCCCGCACCCGTATTCGCAGAAACAGCAAGCCGATCATCGCTCGGCGAGGCCCCCAGATCGGCCTTTGCTCTGATCGGGATAACGCCTGTGCGGCTGGGCGCTAGATACCCCTCGCCGAGCCATAAGACGAGGTCGCTCGCTTCAATAACCGCTTCGGCGCGGCTCACTCCGATCGCTTCGACACTGTCTCCCGGATCGGGCCGCAACCCAGCTGTGTCGATCAAAATCAGTGGTAATCCCCGAAACACAACGGGCACTTCGATAATATCGCGCGTGGTCCCGGCAATGGGCGATACAATCGCAGCGTCGCGGGCAGCCAACGCATTGACGAGCGTAGATTTTCCGGCGTTCGGAGGCCCAGCGATCACGACGCGCACGCCGTCACGCAAACGCTCTGCAGGCGGATTGGCGAGCATGGTGTCTATTCGCTGGGCCATAGCAATCAGTGTCGAGCAGCGCTCGGTCCACGGCGAAACGTCATCCTCATCCGCAAAATCAATTGCTGCCTCGATTCGCGCTGACGCACTCAGCAATTCGGCGCGAAAGCCGTCGATAACTCGAGACAGCCCACCGGACGCCACGATAAGCGCAGCGCGCCGCTGACCATCAGTCTCAGCTGCCAGCAAATCAGACAGACCCTCGGCTGCAGACAAATCCAGGCGGCCGTTTTCAAAAGCGCGTCGCGTAAACTCGCCTGGCTCAGCGGGGCGCAAACCGGCTATATGTGAAAGCGCGCTGCTGACTGCAGATATCGTTGCGCGGCCACCGTGGAGGTGAAGCTCAACCAGATCCTCGCCAGTAACACTGTCAGGTCCTGGAAAGCGGATAACAAGCGCGGTATCCAATTCGTCATCCGCATATTTCAACGTGCGAAGACTGGCACGCCGCGGTGCGGACAACTGTTTCGCCGTTAATGCGGACAAAGCCTGTTCCGCCCTCGGCCCGCTGATACGCATCACGGCAATCGCGGCTGGCGGCGCACCGCTCGAAACCGCGAAAATCGTGTCTATCACTTCTTAGGCTGGCCCGTCACCTGATCGAGCAATCCCTGCCAAAGCTTCATGCCGGTATCGCCCATCGGCGACCACGTCTTGAGCATAGACATCATAAGATCAGGCGAAACGCCATTTTTCATCGTGTCCTGCAGCTGCATCATCATGGCATCATGGATTGGAGTCATATCGGGCAGCCCCATAAGCCGACGAGCTTCTTCAGGCGTGCAATCGACTTCGACATTGACCTTCATATCCGCCTCCAATTGACCGGCGCTTAGCCCGTCATTGCCATCACAAACCGTCCGACACCCAGCTGCGGATCGACCCAGCCGTCATAGATCATCTTGCCCGCGACATAGACGATAACCGCCATGCCGACCCATGCAATCCAGCGATAGCGCTCGATATACTGCGCGATCAGATTTGCCGCGATACCCATCAGGGCAACCGCAAAAATCAGGCCGACGATCATGATACCAGGATGATCCTTCGCTGCGCCTGCGACCGCAAGCACATTGTCGAGACTCATCGAAACATCAGCAACCGCGACAGCCCAAGCTGCTGCTGCAAAGCTCTTTGCCGGCTTGATGCCGGTATTTTCGTCACCCAAGATCTCCGGCGATCCGGGGCTGTCGGTCGCGTGGTCAGCACCGAGATCGCGATACATCTTCCAGGCAACCCACAGGAGCAAAACGCCGCCGGCAAAAACGAGGCCGACAATACCCAGCAGCCACGTGACCATCAGTGCAAAAATCACCCGCAGCACAAGCGCTGCGATCACGCCAATAAAAATAACTTTCTTGCGTTGTTCGGCCGGCAATCCCGCAGCTAGCGCGCCGACAACAATTGCATTGTCACCGGCGAGAACGATGTCGATCATCAGCACTTGCAGAAACGCTGTCATCGCCGACGCGGAAGTTATGTTGCTGAAATCCTTGACGATTGCTGCCCAAATGTCACCGGGGCCGCCCAACGACGGCGCTGCAGCGGCTACCGTTTCGGTGGACAAGATGAGTAGATCAATCACGACTACGCCCTCACGAATTCATTGAGTCGAAGAAGTCTTCGTTTGTCTTCGAATCCTTCATTTTGTCGAGCAGGAATTCCATCGCGTCGATCGTGCCCATCTGCATGAGGATACGGCGCAGTACCCACATTTTCGAAAGCTTGACCTTTTCGACGAGCAATTCTTCCTTGCGTGTTCCCGATTTACCAACGTCGAGCGCAGGAAAGACGCGCTTGTCAGCGACTTTCCGATCAAGCACGATTTCCGAATTGCCCGTGCCCTTGAATTCTTCGAAGATGACTTCGTCCATGCGGCTGCCGGTATCGATCAGTGCAGTCGCAATGATCGATAGCGATCCGCCTTCCTCTATGTTGCGCGCCGCGCCGAAAAATCGCTTCGGTCGCTGGAGTGCATTCGCATCGACGCCACCAGTCAGCACTTTGCCCGACGATGGCACCACCGTGTTGTAAGCGCGGCCGAGACGCGTGATGGAATCGAGCAGGATGACGACATCCTTCTTGTGTTCAACCAGACGCTTGGCTTTTTCGATGACCATTTCGGCGACCTGGACGTGGCGCGTTGCGGGCTCATCGAAGGTCGAGGAAACAACTTCGCCTTTCACGCTGCGCTGCATGTCAGTGACTTCCTCGGGGCGCTCATCGACGAGGAGGACGATCAGGAAGACTTCGGGATGATTATCAGTAATCGCCTTGGCCATGTTCTGGAGCATGACCGTTTTGCCGACGCGCGGGGGCGCCACAATCAGCGTGCGCTGGCCTTTGCCCTGTGGCGAAATGATGTCGATAACCCGCGCCGACTTGTCCTTGACCGTGGGGTCGAGCGTGTCGAGGCGGAGCTTTTCGTCGGGGTAGAGCGGCGTCAGATTGTCGAAGTTGACACGGTGGCGGACGGCTTCGGGATCGTCGAAATTCACTTTGACAACTTTGGTCAGCGCAAAATAGCGCTCGCCGTCGCGCGGCCCCTTCACTTCGCATTCAACGGTATCACCAGTGCGGAGGCCATGCTTGCGAACGAGATTGGGGGAGACATAGATGTCGTCGGGGCCGGCGAGATAATTGGCTTCGGGTGATCGCAAGAACCCGAAGCCGTCTTGCAGCACTTCGATCGTGCCGACTCCCATGATCTGCTCGCCGTTTTCCGCTTTAACTTTCAGAATCGCGAACATCAAATCCTGCTTGCGCAGCGTCGAGGCACCCTCGATCCCAAGCTCTTCGGCCATGGCGACCAAATCGGCCGGCGCTGTTTTCTTCAAATCTTTCAAATGCATGGAATCGTCTTTCGGGGGACTCATGAGGCCGGACGGCCAAAACAGCGGATCAAGGACTGATGCTGGGATCGCAAAACCAAGAGATTAAGCGCGCGCAGAAATTAGGCGGGTTGCGACGTGGCGTCAAGAGAAAGCGTTAATCACCACGGTGCCCGGCTCATTTCGAAACAGCGTGGATGAAACGACCCTCTCTCGAGCCGCTATTTGGAATTTGTCGACTTAAAACGGCTTCACGATCACCAGGATCACAATCACCGCTGTTGCCACGCCGGGAACTTCATTGAGCAGACGCATCGTCTTAGACGACACCCCGGCTTCGCCGCGCGCGAGTTTTTTGGCATAGCCCGCCATCCAGCCGTGATAGGCTGACAATCCCAGCACACCAGCGAATTTGGCGTAGAACCAGCCTTCGGCCCAGGCCCCGATGTTGATGACCAGTAACAAGCCGAGCACCCAGACGATGATCATCGCGGGGTTGAGAATGATCTTGATCAGCCGCGCCTCACGCTCGATCCAGGCAGCGATTTCGGGTGAGCCAAGCGCGGTTTCCTGATGATAAGCAAAAAAACGCGGCAGCATGAACAGCCCGGCCATCCAGAAAATGACGAAGATCACATGTGCGGATTGCACCCAGAGGTAAGCCGCACCCAAAAATCCGGTCATCCGCCGCGAACCTGCTTCAAGGCCACCTCGACATGCCAAATCGGTGTGTCGGGCAGGATGCCGTGGCCAAGATTGAAGATATGCGGACGGTCCGAGAAAGCTGCGAGAATGTGCGTGATGGCCTTCGACAGCGTCGCGCCGCCTGCGATGAGGGCAAGCGGATCGAGATTGCCTTGGACCGGTAAGCCGACGGGCAGATAGGTCGACGCCCAGACCGGGTCGACCGTTTCGTCGATGCCGAGCGCGTCGACTTGCGTGGCCTTGGCATAAGCAATGAGTTTGCCACCTGCCCCTTTGGGAAAGCCGATAATTGGCGTGTTCGGGTGCCGCGCACGCAATTGTGTCACGATTTTTACCGTCGGCGCGATCACCCAATCGTCAAATTGCGCAGGGCTGAGGCTCCCCGACCAGCTGTCGAACAACTGTACTGCGTCCGCCCCCGCTTCGATCTGACCCGACAGATAATCGACTGTCATCAAAACGATCGCATCGATGATTTCGCCGAACGCTACCGGATCACGATAGGCATAGCGCCGTGCTTCGGCTTGTTCCTTGCTGCCTTGTCCAGCAATCATATAAGTCGCGACCGTCCACGGGCTGCCCGCAAAGCCAAGCAGCGTCGTTTCGGCGGGCATGGCGGCCCTCACCTTGGCAACTGTCTGGTAGATTGCGGACAGCCGTTCAGGGGCCGCCACGAGCACACTCAGCGCATGATCGACGAGCTTGGGCGCCAACCTTGGTCCTTCGCCTTCTTCGAACCACAAGTCCTGCCCCAGAGCATTTGGGATAACGAGAATATCCGAGAACAGGATCGCACCATCGAAGCCGAAACGACGTATCGGCTGAAGCGTCACTTCGGCGGCGGCATCGCTGTCATGCACCAGTTCGAGAAAACCACCCTTTTGTGCACGAAGCTCACGATACTCAGCAAGGTATCGTCCTGCCTGACGCATGAACCAAACGGGAGGACGTTCCAGGTGCTCCCCCCGGAGTACCTTAAGCAAAGGCTTGGTCAATTCTTATCCTTTAAGAGATATTAAGAAAGAATCTGATGTAGGTTGTAGAACAGCGTTATGCGGGGCTTATCGACCTTGCGCACTATTGCCAACAGGTTGACGTAGCCGGACTCGCCAAAAGTCGAGGATTCGATTGCACTGTCCCCGTTATCAACAGGCGACGAATTATTCATGGTCGATGTGGATAAAGCTGGGCATCGAACATTAGTTGTCGGGGAGGTAAATCGGCACCCTATTCATCCGCGCGATTCGCCTAGTAAAACTCCCCGCGGTTATGCACAGGGCAGGAATGGCAAAATTGCATCTGCATCTCCTGTCTGACTCGACCGGCGAAACACTGGACATGATGGCAAAGGCCGCACTCGCGCAATTCGACGGCGTCGAGACAATGAAGCATTTCTGGCCGATGGTGCGTGGCGAGGGGCATTTGACGCGCATCCTGAACGAGATCGGTCAAAATCCAGGCTTGGTCTTGTTCACACTCGTCAATGCGGAGACCCGACAGCGCGTTGAGGCAGCATGCCGTACGTTAGGCATACCAGCTGTTGCACCCCTCGACAAAGTCACGGATGCCTTATCGGATATGCTGGGCCAGACAGCGAAAGCGCGGCCTGGACGGCAGCATGTTCTCGATGATGCCTATTTTGCGCGCGTTGAGGCTATTCAATTCACGATCGCGCATGATGACGGCATTGCTTGGGAAAACTGGGAAGAAGCGGATATCGTCTTGGCCGGCGTGTCGCGGACATCGAAAACGCCGACATCAATTTATCTCGCTAATCGCGGTTATAAGACGGCCAATATTCCGATTGTTATCGAATCTCCGCCGCCGCCGAGCCTTTTTACGTTAAAGAGACCGCTGGTCGTTGGTTTAGTGACAAGTGCCGATCGCTTAATTCAAGTGCGGCGAAACCGTCTGCTTTCGCTCAATCAAACACCGGAAACTGATTATGTCGACGCCGATGCCGTTGCGCGTGAAATTAGTTTTGCACGGCGCATGTTTGCAGACAATGACTGGCCAGTAATCGATATGACGCGGCGATCGATCGAAGAAGCTGCTGCGGCGATCATCGGCCTCGTGAATACGCGTGGTCTCGTCTGATGCTTGTACTCGCGTCCACGAGCGTTGCACGACGTGCCATGCTCGAAGCCGCAGGTGTCCAATTCGAGACTATTGCGGCAAGGATCGATGAAGAGGCAGGAAAGCGTTCGCTTCGGGCCCGTGGTCTTAATGCACGAGACGTTGCTGACGCACTCGCTGAGCTCAAAGCTTTGAAAGTTTCCGCCTCGCGCGTTGGCGATATCGTGCTTGGCTGTGATCAAACACTGATGCTCGAGGACGGCGCAATGCTCGACAAGCCGGGCGTGCAGGTTGCTGAACAGCTCCGTTTTCTTTCAGGACGCACGCATACACTGTATAGCGCAGTCGTAGCGGTCTTGAACGGGCAGGCAATCTGGCGTCACGTCGACCGCGCAAAACTCACCATGCGCCCGTTGTCCAATGATTTCATCGATGCTTATGTCAGCAGCGAAGGTGCGGCAGTGTCAGGCTGCCTAGGCGGTTACCGGATCGAAGCAGTCGGCGTACAGCTGTTTGCAAAGATCGAAGGTAGTCATTTCACCATTTTGGGGCTGCCCTTACTGCCACTGCTCGACTGGCTTCGCGCTCGTGGAGATCTGGCGTCATGACGCTTTATGCTGACGTCATCGGCTGTCCGATAGCACATTCAAAATCACCGATAATTCACGGATTCTGGCTTAATACACTTAAGATCGAGGCTGAATATCGTGCATGCCAGATTGCTCCTGATCAACTTGCCAATTACTTCAAACATCGCGCTGCGGACGCGGCTTGGCGCGGCTGCAATATAACCATACCGCACAAAATTACGGCGATGGATCATGTGTCCGATCCCGGCGATGTGCGCGGCACGATTGGTGCAATCAATACGGCTTTCCGCCAGCGCGATGGTATAATCATTGGTACGAATACAGACGCTGCTGGTTTTTTCACGCCTATT
>JANODH010000309.1:0-2652 GCA_031412595.1 Sphingomonas sp.
GCCGTTTGCCCGGTGCCATCGACCATTTCGATGCTTGTCCGCTCGAGCCGCGCCGATGCCATCTGGCTTGCCGTGGCACGTTTGAAGATCAGGTCGTAAAGCTTGGCATGATCGCCAGAGCCTGCCTTCTCCTTGCTGAAATCGGTCGGACGAACAGCTTCATGCGCTTCCTGCGCATTCTTTGCCTTGGCAGTGTATTGCCGTGGTTTGTCGGGCACATAGGAGGCATCATACCGCTTGGCGATCGCGCCGCGAGCGGCCGATATCGCGCTGCCGTCCATCTGCACACCATCGGTCCGCATGTAAGTGATAGCACCGTCTTCGTAGAGGCCCTGCGCAAGACGCATCGTGTGGCTCGCCGAAAACCCGAGCTTGCGCGCCGCTTCCTGCTGTAACGTCGATGTCGTGAACGGCGGCGGCGGATTGCGTGTCAGCGGCTTGGTTTCGACGTCCTGAACCGTGAAATGCCCGCTTTCGACCGCTGCCTTGGCTGCCATCGCGTCGCCTTCGCTGCCGATCGTCAAGCGATCGATTTTGTCGCCTTTCCAGCGCACGAGCCGCCCGAGGAACGCCGTGCCGTCATGTTCGAGCTCGGCGACGACCGACCAATATTCCTGTGGCTTGAACGCTTCGATCTCGCGCTCGCGATCGACGATCATACGCAGCGTTACCGATTGCACGCGCCCTGCCGACTTCGCACCCGGCAGCTTGCGCCACAGCACTGGCGACAGCGTGAAACCAACGAGATAATCGAGCGCCCGTCGCGCGCGATAAGCGTCGATCAGATCGTCATCGAGCGCGCGCGGCGCGGCCATTGCTTCGAGCACTGCCGTCTTGGTAATCGCATTGAACGTAACCCGCTCGACGTCCTTGGGCAGCGCTTTCTTTTTCGCCAGAACCTCGCGGACGTGCCACGAAATCGCTTCGCCTTCGCGGTCAGGGTCGGTCGCAAGGATCAGGCGGTCGGCAGTCTTGGCAAGATCGGTGATTGCCTTCAGCTGCTTGGCTTTGTCGGCATAATTTTCCCATTCCATCGCAAACCCTTCGTCGGGGTTTACCGAGCCGTCCTTCGGCGGCAGATCGCGAACGTGGCCATAAGACGCAAGGACGCGAAAGTCCTTGCCGAGATACCCTTCGATGGTTTTGGCCTTGGCCGGCGATTCAACGATTACAAGTTGCATGAGCGAAAAAGGCGTCCCTTACGTGTGCGTGCGAGGGTGGCGGGATAATTACGTTATCGTCAAGATGGCTATTTGGTTCATCCGTACGCGGTGCCGCCGTCAGGCATTCCGTTGCGTCAGGCGATCGGCTATCGTCGCGTTCTGTCGGATTTGGGGCGAAGCCGATGATTATTGACAACGATGCAGCGACCAAAGCGCGTCCGATGATTTTTATTAGCTATGCACGCGCCGATCGGCCGAGAGTCAAACTGCTGGCGTCGGCCCTTTCCGCGCAGGGGTATGATGTCTGGTGGGACGCTCTGATCGAAGGCGGATCGGGCTTTGCCGAAATGATCGAAGCAAAGCTTAGCGCAGCGGACGCTGTCGTCGTCGTCTGGTCGGCAACGTCCATCGGTTCGGACTGGGTACGCGATGAAGCAGCGCTCGCCCGAGATCGCAGACGCATTGTCCCTGTTTCGTTAGACGGCACCGAGGCGCCTCTCGGCTTTCGTCAATATCATTCGATCGACTTGTCAAAGTGGCGCGGACGGCCAGACGCGTCGGAGATAGAAAAAGTCGTCGCCGGAATTGGCAGCGTCGGTGGCACAAAGCCAAAAGCGCTCGTGACCGCACCGCACGCGATCTCTCGACGCGGCGCCTTGATTGCAGGGGGCAGCACAATCGCGATCGTCGTTGGCGGATTGGTCGTGTTCAAACCCTTCGGCAGCGAACGCACTGCAAACAGCATTGCGGTATTGCCTTTTGCCAACATGAGCGGTGAAAAAGACCAGATCTATTTTTCCGACGGCCTTTCCGAAGAAATACGGTCCGCGCTTTCGCGTAATCCGGCGCTCAAAGTCGCCGCACCAACGTCTGCAAATACGTTCCGCGATCGAGTGGCGGATGCCAAATTCATCGGCGGCAAACTAGGCGTGGCATTTTTGCTCGAAGGCAGTGTCCGACGCGCGGGCGACGTCGTGCGTATCGCCGCAGAACTTGTCGACACCAAAAGTGGTTTCAGCAAATGGTCGCAGAGCTTTGACCGCCAGTTGACCGATGTTTTCGCCGTGCAAAGTGAAATCGCGGCTGTGGTCGCCGAGGCGTTGGCAGTGCGCGTCAGCAACGCGGCACCTGCAGTCGGCGGCACGACCAATGTCGTTGCTTACGATGCTTTCCTGCGCGGTCGCGCGCTGTTCAATTCTGATGGCGGCGAAGAAACAGACCGCGCTGCGCTTTCGCAATTCGAGGCAGCTATTGCCGCTGACCCCAAATATGCAGCAGCGCACGCTGCGCGGTCGCGATCGATCCTCGCAATCGCAAATCAATATGCCAAGGCGCAAGACTTGCGGCGGCTATATGATGATGGCCTCGAAACTGCGAAACGGGCAGTTGCACTGGCGCCCGATCTGGCAGCAGCACAATTAGCACTGGGCCAGGCCTATTCAACCGGCAAACTCGATGTCCAAAGCGCATCCGGCCCGTTCGAACGAGC
>JANODH010000310.1:0-14850 GCA_031412595.1 Sphingomonas sp.
TTTGGGTCAGCTTCGATCCCGGCGGCGCGCAGTGGCAGTTTCAGGAAAACATCCCGCTGTTCGGGCGCTTTGCCTGGGCCCTCGGAATCGATGGCATCGCGCTGATGCTGATCATGCTGAGCGTGTTTCTGATGCCGATCTGCATTGCGGCGTCTTGGGAATCGATTACCGAACGCGTCGGCGAATATATGGCAGCGTTCCTTTTGATGGAGGCGCTGATGATCGGCGTCTTTGCCGCGCAGGACCTTTTCTTGTTCTACATATTCTTCGAAGCGGGCCTGATCCCGATGTATCTCATCATCGGCATCTGGGGCGGCGCGAACCGAATCTACGCAAGCTACAAGTTCTTCCTTTATACGCTGCTCGGATCGGTCTTGATGCTGATCGCAATGCTGTGGATGGCGCAGCAGGCGGGCACGACCGACATCCCCACGCTGATGCAGTTCGAATTCAGCCCCGAAGCGCAGACTTGGCTCTGGATTGCTTTTTTCGCGTCGTTTGCCGTGAAAATGCCGATGTGGCCAGTGCATACCTGGCTGCCCGATGCGCATGTGCAGGCACCGACAGCGGGATCGGTCATCCTTGCAGGTGTCCTGCTGAAAATGGGTGGCTATGGCTTCATCCGGTTCCTGTTGCCGATGTTTCCCGAAGGATCCGCATACTGGTTCTGGCTGGTGATGGGCTTGTCGATGGTTGCGATCGTTTACGCAAGCCTTGTCGCGCTTGTGCAGTCGGACATGAAAAAGCTGATCGCTTATTCGAGCGTCGCTCACATGGCATTCGTGACGATTGGCCTGCTTGCCTTCAACCGGCAAGGGATTGAAGGCGCGGTGCTGGTGATGCTCAGCCATGGGCTTGTGTCGGGGGCGCTGTTTCTGTGTGTCGGCGTGGTTTATGATCGCCTGCACACGCGCGAAATCGGGCGTTATGGCGGGCTTGCCGACACGATGCCGCAATATGCCTTTTTCTTTTTGATCTTCACCATGGCATCGGTTGCACTGCCCGGGACGAGTGGGTTTGTCGGTGAATTTCTGGCGCTGGTCGGCGCGTATAAAGCGAACAGTTGGATCGGCTTCGTCGCGACGACCGGGATCATCCTCGGGGCTGCTTACATGCTCTATCTCTATGCGCGCATGATTTACGGAAAAGCAGCGGGCGAAGACACGCTGGCGATGCCTGATCTCAACAAGCGCGAAATCGCGATGTTCGTGCCAATCGTGGGCGTTATTTTCTGGATGGGCATTTATCCCGAGAGCTTTTTGAAACCGATCCGCCGCGACGTGGGCACGATCGTTGCGCGAATCGAGCGGGCAAATCCGGGCGGCGACGCCAAGCTGGCGGCGGGAGCAATCTCCGCGCCGATGGCACGTGCGGCAGGAGGTCATGAATGAGCGATCTTCTGCTATCGCTGCCCGAAATCGTTCTTAGCATCGGGGCGATAATCCTGATGCTCGTTGCCGCGTGGCGCGGCGATGATGCGACACCGGCTATCTCGTGGGCAGCGGTTGCTTTGATTGCAGTCGCTGCGATAATTGTCATGACCAATGCCTATGGCGTCGGCTTCAATGGCCTCTATCGCGGCGACGCCTTTGCCGCTTTTGCAAAAATCCTGATCTACGCGGCGACCGCCGTGTCGATCATCATTGCCCCGCGCTTCTTTGCAACCGGCGACAGGCTGCGCGCCGAATATCCGATCCTCATTCTGTTTGCGACCGTGGGGGCAGGCATGATGGTCTCGGCGGCTGATCTGATCACGCTCTACATTGGGATCGAGTTGCAGTCGCTGGCATCCTATGTGTTGGCCAGCTTCATGCGCCGCGATACGCGGTCTGCCGAGGCCGGGCTCAAATATTTCGTTCTCGGCGCGCTGGCGTCGGGTATACTGCTGTATGGCATGAGCCTTGTTTACGGGTTTACGGGCACGACGACATATGACGGCATTGCGCGCGCTTTCGATGCGGGGCTGACGACCGGCCAACTTTTCGGCCTCGTGTTCGTTTTTGCCGGGCTTGCGTTCAAGATCGCAGCCGTGCCGTTCCACATGTGGACGCCCGACGTTTATGAAGGGGCGCCGACGCCGGTTACGACACTGTTTGCTACGGCGCAGAAAGTTGCTGCAATGGCAATGCTCGTGCGGATCGCAGTCGAAGCCATGGGATCGGCGACGCTCGAATGGCGGCAAATCGTGATATTTGCAGCGCTTGCTTCGATTGTGCTGGGGGCAGTCGGCGCGATCGGCCAGACGAACATCAAGCGGCTGCTTGCTTATTCGTCGATCAACAACGTCGGGTTTGCACTGATCGGTCTTGCCGCAGGAACGGCACAGGGTGTGGCGGCTGTGCTGACCTATCTTGCGATTTACGTGGTCATGACGATCGGCAGCTTTCTCTGCGTCCTCCAGATGCGCGATACGAGCGGGCAGCCGGTGGAAACCATCGCCAGCCTAGCAGGGCTCTCGCAGAGTCGTCGGGGTCTTGCGGCGGCACTCGCGATTTTCATGTTCAGCCTTGCCGGTATTCCGCCGTTGTTCGGTTTCTGGGCCAAATTCGTCGTGTTCGATGCAGCCGTGGCAGCGGGACTGTTGCCGCTGGCGGCGATTGGAATTGCTGCTTCGGTCATCGGCGCTTTTTATTATCTCAAGATCATCAAAACGATGTATTTCGATGCGCCTGCCCCGCGTTTCGCACCGGCTGGGAGTATCCTCGAAAACGGGCTTATCGCCGCTTGTGCCGCTTTCATTCTGGTCGGTTACCTTCTTATTCCCGCCCTTGGCACCAAAGCCGCCGCTGCTGCGAGTGCCCTCTTCTGACAATCAGACGCGTTGCCGAAACCGGTTCGACGAATGCCGATATGTTGGCAGCTGCGGCGGACGGTGTTGCGGAAGGCGACTGGCTCATCGCCGATCGTCAGACTGCCGGGCGCGGCAGAATGGCACGCAACTGGGCGTCTCCTGTCGGTAATCTGTATGCGAGCGGGTTGGTTCGCCTCCGCCGCGATGATCCCAGCGCAGCAACGCTGGCATTTGTCGCAGCAATTGCTTTATTTGACGCGGTGTCCAAGTGGGCACCGTCGATCCAGCTGAAGTGGCCAAACGATCTTTTGGTCGATGGGGCGAAGCTATCAGGCATATTGTTGGAACGAACCGGTGACGCCGTCGTCGTCGGTTTTGGAGTCAATCTGGCGTCTTGCCCGACTGGCTTAGACCGTCCGGTTACAAGTCTTGCTGTGATGGGGATAACGCCGCCAGAGCCGGTGGTGTTTATCGAAACTCTGGTCGAGTCATTCGGTGTTTGGCTGGATCGCTGGCGTCAGGAAGGCTTGAGGCCGATCCGCGCGGCATGGCTTGAGCGCGCGCATCCGATGGGGACGGCCTTGATTGCCAATCTGCCCGACGGGTTGAAGATTTCCGGCATTTTTGACGGCTTAGCTGAAACTTGCGCGTTGCAGTTGCGCTTGGCGGATGGACAGGTCCGTGTCATTCATGCCGCCGACGTCTTCGCTGTTTGAAAGCCGCTTATGTTACTTGCAATCGATGCCGGAAATACGAACGTCGTTTTTGCGCTCGTGCAAAATGACGTTATTGTTTCGCGCTGGCGAATAGCGACCGATGCGCGTCGCACAGCTGACGAATATGCAGTGTGGCTGCATCAGTTATTGGCGCTTGGTGGGCATGACGCCAAAGCAATCAGTGCCGTTGCCATTGCGACCGTCGTGCCGCGTGCGCTGCACAATCTCGAAGTCCTGGCCGAAAAATACTTTGGACAAAGGCCGCTTATTGCAGGGCGCGCGCCGCTTGAATGGGGCATCCAGCTGGATGTGGTTGAGCCAGCAACAGTTGGTGCCGATCGCGTGATCAATACGATCGCAGCGCATAAACTGCACAGCGGCGATCTTATCGTCATCGACTTTGGGACGGCGACCACCTTTGACGTTGTTGATTATACAGGAGCGTATAAAGGCGGCATCATTGCGCCGGGCATCAACCTGTCGCTCGATGCGCTTGTAAGCGCGGCTGCCAAATTGCCCCGCGTCGCAATCGAAGCGCCTGCAACAAAAACCGTGATCGGCCGGACGACCGAAGATCAGATGGTCATCGGCATATATTGGGGCTATGTCGCTCTTCTCGAAGGGCTGGTAACACGGCTCAAGGCCGAGATTGGACGCCCTGTGAAAGTCATTGCGACGGGCGGCCTTGCCACACTTTTTGAACAGCACAGCAGCGTTTTCGATGCGCTGGAACCAGATTTGACCATACGCGGCCTCGCTATCATGTGGGAACGGACAACAGCCGCCTGAATAAGAGAATGGAACAACAACCTACGTGACTACTCCCGGAAAAGAATTGCTCTTCCTCGCGCTTGGCGGATCCGACGAAATCGGCATGAATGTAAACCTATATGGTTGTGACGGCAAATGGATCATGGTCGATTTGGGCATGACTTTTGCCGGCGCGGATTATCCCGGAATCGATCTCGTCCTGCCTGATCTCGAATTCATCGAGGCCCGCAAAAAAGACCTGGTCGGGATCGTGCTGACGCATGGCCATGAAGATCATATCGGTGCCGTGCCGTATCTTGCAGCAGATCTTGGTGTCCCGCTTTACGCCAATCCTTTCACGGCGACCTTGATCCGGGGCAAGTTGGAAGAAGAAGGCATTGCCAATCAGGTTAAGCTGAATGTCCTGAAGCCCGGTGAGAAAATTGCACTCGGGCCATTTGGCATCGAACTTGTCCGGCTGGCGCACTCGATCCCGGATATGGACGCGGTCATCGTCGATACGCCTTATGGCCGGGTATTTCATACAGGCGATTGGAAGCTCGACGATGATCCCGTTCTAGGGGTAAATGCAACGCCCGCCGAAATGACGAAAATCGGTGACGGCGGCGTGCTTGCGTTGGTTTGCGATTCAACCAATGCATTCAATGCCGAAGCTTCGGGGACTGAAGGCAGTGTCCGCGATGGACTCATGAGTGCAGTCGGTGCGGCAAAGGGGCGTGTTGTCGTAACCAGCTTTGCATCGAACGCCGCGCGCCTTGCAACGTTGGGGCATGTGGCAAAAGCAAGCGGCCGCGTCCTGACAGTGGCTGGTCGCTCGCTCGACCGCATTATCGGCGCCGCGCGGGCCAATGGATATCTCAAGGACTTCCCCGATACGGTGGATTTCGACGCCGCGATGGACCTGCCGCCACATAAAAGTCTGGTCATTGCAACGGGCGGGCAAGGCGAAGCGCGCGCGGCTCTCGCCCGGATCGCTTTCGATCAGCATCAGATAAAGATGGGTGAAGGCGACACCGTCATTTTCTCTTCAAAACAGATTCCCGGCAACGAAGTTGCCATCGGTCGCATCCAGAATGCCTTGGCACGCAAGAACGTGATCATGATCACCGAGAAGCAGGCGCACGTGCATGTGTCGGGTCATCCCGGTCGTCCCGAACTTGCCGAAATGTACAGATGGATCCGGCCCGAAATCCTGATCCCGGTGCATGGCGAGCGGCGCCACATGGCAGAACAGGCGCGTTTTGGCTTAAGCCAAGGCATCCCGCGCGCGCTGGTGCAGTCGAATGGCGATGTCGTGCGGCTTGCGCCAAATGGCCCGGCGATCGTTGGCAAGGAGCGCACGGGTCGTCTCGTGCTCGATGGCGACGTTATCCTGCCGGCCGATGGGGCGACGATCGGGGAACGGCGGCGGATTTCTGTAAATGGTGCGATCTCGGTCGCGATCGCGGTCGATGGAGCGGGCCGCGTGTTCGGTAAGCCTGATATCCGCATTCAGGGCATTCCGGTCGAAGACGATCGTGATGCGTTTCTCGAAGACGCGCGCGAAGCTGCCGCCGATGCAGCAGGTCTGGAGAAGAATGCCGAGCGTCGTCGCGAGGCCGTCAGGCTCGCCGTGCGTCGCTGCGCGACCGAATGGACCGGCAAGAAACCCGTGATTGATGTGCTGGTCGTGGAAGGATGAGTTGGAAGACCGTCCTTGCCATCTATCTATTATTCTGGGTGATGTCGGCGTTTCTTGTTCTGCCGTTCGAAGCAAAAGCGGCGCGCGCGCAACGTGTTGATCTCGTTGCAGGCCAGGAAGCCGGGGCACCGCCGGTTTGGCGACCTGCACGGGTTTTGCTGTGGACGACGCTGGTTTCAGCAATCCTGTTCGGACTATTCTACAGCAATTATCTGAACGGCTGGATTACTGTCGACATGCTCGACATCACGCGCCGTTAAACGCGCAGGCGTTCGATGGCCTGCGCCAGCGCGACGTAGAGCTTGCCCATATCGGACGACAGAAGCGTTACGCCGAGCGCAGATCCATCGCGCGTCGCAAGCACATTACGCAGCATTGCCTCGAAATCGTGGATGTAGCGATTGACCTGTTCGCGGAATTCGCTCTCGTCGTCATATTTTCTGACAATTTCCTTCATCTCGCCTGAATCAAGCAGCCGCACGGCCCGCCGGGTGAACACGCCACGGTCGCCGCGAAGATAGCTTGCCCAAGCGCTATCGGTAACGTCGTTCGACAGGATTTTGGTGACATCAATCGCTGTCGAGTTGAGGGATTCGATCAGCAAAGCGACGCGACGCGCGAAATTGTCCCGATCGCCTTTTTCTGTGTCGACCCGCGCTTCGGCGATGCGGGCTTCAACAGCAGCGCTTGTTTCGGATATCGTCAGCATCTGGCGCATCAACTTGTCTGAAGCGATCGTTGCTGTTTCGACGGCATGTTCGGCGGTTTGTGCGAGGCTGGCTATCTGCGCCTCGACTTCATGTGTGATGGCGTCGGTCAAGGCTTGCCGAGCACTATGGGAGAACTGTGCGGTGGCTTCGGGGATCACTGAACCGATCGCGTCACGCGCCCGATCCGCTGCCGCCTGAGCTGTTTCGCGCACGCGCACCATGGCTTCAACCAGTTGCGCGCCGGCACCATCGGCAATCGACTTCGTCGTCGCTTCCGCGCTGACAACAGTTTCAACAAGTTTCGTCGCAGCGTCTCGCGTTGTGTTCAGCCGCTTTTCGGTGTCGCCCACCATCGCGTCGAGCGATGCGCGCTGCTTGGCGATTAATGTTTCGGCTTCGATCAAACGATCCAGCGCCGACGTGGCATCGCGTTCAACCTGGGCAACCACGGGACCAGCTTGTGATATTTTTGCGCGGCTTGCATCGGCTTTGACGTCGAGCCTGTCGAATGCCGCCGGGAGTGTTTCGTCGATTTCCCGAACGGATGCATCAAGCGCCGTCATCAAGCCTTCTGTGCGATTGATCAACGCATCGGCGGTCGTCGTGCCGGACATGAGTGATCCAGTCAGCGCGGCCGCATGCTGGTCGAGCGTCGCGAGTGCGCTGGTTAGTCGCTCGGCACGCTTGATGCCGTTATCGTCCAACGCTTCGAGCCGATCATCAATGCCGTCCAGATTCAGACGAACGGCACTCAGCAAGCCTGACGTGGTTTCGCTTTGTGAAGCTAGCAAAGCGCCTAGCGCTTCGAGCTTTTCGGTTACGTCGTCCACACGCTGGGCGATTGCTTCTGCCGAATCGGCGCCCGTGCGCCCGAGGGCCGATTGCGTTTGGTCGACGAGCGCCATCATCGCCGCTCCCTGAGCATCCATATTCTGCCTTGCCGTCTCGCCTGCGATGGCAGCGCGGTCGAGCGCCGCATCGATTGCATCGGTCATTCTGGCCGCAGCGTGTTCGAGTTGATCGCTTGCGGTCGTGCTTATGCTTTCGATGCGTGAAAGATGTGCGCCAAGCTTTTGCGCGGCGCCACCGGCGATCTCGTCCGCCTCGCGTCCGCGCTGCGTCAAAGACGCCAGTTGTACATCAAGCGCGCCAGCGTGCTCATGCGCCGTGACACCAGCCTCCTGAAGCGCCGAGACCATGTGTCGCGTCTCCAACTGCGCTTTGGGCAAATCGGCCAACAATACTGCGAGGTCAGCGCGTGCAGACGTCGCAGAAAACTTCAACGATTGTCCGTAACGATTCAGCGTTTCGATGTCGTCGCGCATCGCACCACTAGCAACTTTCATGCGGTGGACAGCTTCCTCGCCAAACGTCATCAATCTTTCGTTCGCTTCTGCAAGTTCGCGTTGTTCGCGCGCCAGCTGTGTCGACACGTGCGCGAGCGCTGCCTCGAGCCTGACGTGCTCACTACGCATTGCGGCCGAAGCACCATTCATCTGCCGGATTGCCCGTCGACCGTTACGCGTTGCTAGCGTGTAGAGAAGGCCGATTAGAACGAGTGGCGATGAAGCAATCGCAATACCGACAGCCAGAGCGTCAGGTCCGGGGGGCGATGCCGCCCAGCGCGGGCCATAAACAATTCCCAGCCATCCAAGCCATGCCAAGGACAAGATTGCGCAAAAAATGCTAAGTAGAATTGCCAGCCAGTCACGCGACGGCAACGGCGCGCTTTCCTCGTCGGTCGTAAACTCATGAAGTTCGAGTGGCGCTTCGTCCAGCCGCTCGCCCTGTTCCCGATCAGGCCAAAGGCCGACCACGTGTGTGACCCCGTTCATTATAATCATTTACCATAATAATTTTGAATTGCGAAACCCATTGCTTTGGGGTGCCATAGGCGCGCGAATGCGGTAGGCCGCTCGGCGGTGATTGCGCCGTGTGGGGATAAAATTTGCCGTTGGCAGCATTGTTAATTGCCGGAGACCATCAGCTGCCCCGTCTGCTCGGCGTCGATCCTGTCGAGTTTCAGATACGTCGCGCATACGACGCCGGGGCAGGGCATACCGTCATTTATGCGGCGCGCGTTACATCCCCGTTGCTCGCCGTGATGGACCGTCTGCGTAAAGATGGAATGAGTGTCGATATTGCGCGTTCCGTTGCTGATGTCGCGGAATATATACATCCAGAAGAAACAGTTCTGATGATCACGCCTGACGTTATTGTGCCACCAAAGCGTATGGCCGTCATTGCAGCGAGTCCGGAGCCCGTCATTCTCTGCGTTCGCGACGAACCGGCGAACGAACGCTTCGAGCGGATCGATGCAACAGCGCGATGGACCGGTATTGCACGTATTGATGGGGGTTTGGTGCGGCGCACGGCAGCCATGGTCGGCGACTGGGATCTTGCATCGACCCTGATGCGGCGCGCGGTTCAGGACGGCGCCGCGCGTATGACGCTGACTCCAGAGGAAGTGACGACCGACTTGATCAGTTTGGACAGTGTTGCCTCGGTGCAGGTTGCTGGTCGCAGGCTCGTGTCGACGGCACCGATCGAACCAGCTGGATGGGCAACGCACTGGCTTGTTGCACCAACTGCGCGGCTGGCGGCACGCGTGGCGGGCGATCTTGGTGTAAGCGCGCAATGGATCACATTGTCAGGCTTTGCATTTTCGTTTGCCGCCGCCGCCAGCAGCCTTGCCGGCTGGATTGTCGCTTCGTTGGTCCTGCTTCTTACAGCGCTTGGTTGCGACGTCGCAGGCAGCATCGGCAGGGTCGCCGGTGCAAGTACGCGGCGGTGGGAGAACTGGCGTTTTCCGATCCGCGCCGCTGCATCGACGATCGTGGTATTTGCCATGGGAACGACGCTGACCCTGCGATCGACGCAGTGGGGCTGCCTTTTGCTTGCCGTTATGATCGTCGGGGCGACGTGGCTTGCGGCACCGCTTGCTCGCGATGATGGTCGTTTGGCGAAATGGCGGAGTGATCCTGCTGGCCATGCCGTCATCGGAATTGTCGGCTTTGCTCTCGGAGCTCCGATTGCCGCTCTTGCCGTTAGCGCCGCGCATGCCGTCTTCAGCCTCGGCTGGATCGTGCGGAAAGCGCTTTCAGGGTTAGCACGCCCTTAACCGCGCTGCTTTATGGGCGCATTTATGGTGCATCCCGCCTTCGACATGAGCCAAGATCATGGCTGAGACAAGCGTCGCACGCGTCGATGCGGCCGGACGGCTGTTGACAGCAGATCCGCGACTGCTCGCGCTTCAGGAGCGCGCGGGTGCGGGGCTTGGCGATTTTCTTGCGGTTCCACCACTCGCCTCGATGGCGCGGCTCGCACGAACGCTTGGTGTCCTCGTTTCGCGCAGTGTCGTCGTTGCCGACGGGGATCATGACCTCGACATTTGGGTTCGCGCACGGCCGGATGGCGAGACAGTCGTTCTTAATGTTGGCGGATGGGCAGCCCGGCCACAGCGTGTACCCTGGCTGATGCCGCAGTCCGACGGTGATCTGACAGAGCCCAAAGGAGCTGAAAATTGGACATGGGCGACTGATGCAGCACTTCGGCTGACGGTTTTGTCTTATGGCGATGCCGCGATGATCGGCCAGCCACTGACGCGAATCGTTCGGTTGATCGAAGATGAGAACGGCGATCTACCGATCATAGATGCAGTTGCGGGTGGGTATGATCTTGTCGGGCAGCGCGCGGTTCTTCGCATCCAGCCAGATGCTGAAATCATTCTATCAGCGACGGCGATCGTTGATCCCGAAGGCCGATTTGCCGGCTTTGAGGGACGTGCCACGGGCTCTGTTGCGCCCGTCATTGAGGGATCGTCGTACGAACTTGCCGTCGATGCTGCTTTTGGTGACCGGTTGGAAAAAGCACTTCGGGCACCGCTTGGTCGAATTGTTGCCAGCGCTGATTCGATCCGCGCGCAAACGGATGGCCCGTTACGTCGCGATTATGCAGATTATGCCGGCGATATTGCGAGCGCAGCACGACATCTTTTGGCTTTGGTCGACGATTTAGGCGATTTGCAGGCTGTCGAACGCGCGGATTTCAAACCGGAAATCGAAGAGATCGATCTCGCCGACATCGCGCGGCGTGCAGCGGGATTGCTTCAGGTGCGGGCATCCGACCGCCAAGTCCGCATCGATCGCCCCGCCAGCGACGAAACGCTTGGCGCACGTGGCGAATTTCGCCGGGTGCTGCAGATTGTGGTCAACCTCATCGGCAACGCTGTCCGCTATTCGCCCGAGGGCTCGATGGTCTGGCTGCGTACCGAACGCGACGCCGATACGGCCGTTCTGATTGTTGCCGATCAGGGCAAGGGCATCGCGATCGACGATCAGGCGCGCATTTTTGAGAAATTCGAACGCGTCGATCCGTCAGAACCCGGCGGGAGCGGTCTGGGCCTCTACATATCGCGACGCCTTGCGCGGGCGATGGGGGGCGACATTGTCGTCGATAGTGCACCGGGGCAGGGCGCTCGCTTCGTGCTTACACTGCCTGCCGTTTAGCGCTCAGCCACGGGCACATAGTCCCGGGCTGCCGGTCCGGTATAAAGCTGACGGGGACGACCGATTTTCTGCTCGGGATCGCTGATCATTTCGTTCCACTGTGCGACCCAGCCCACAGTGCGCGCAAGCGCAAACAGGACGGTAAACATCGTCGTCGGGAAGCCGATCGCCGACAGGATTACGCCCGAATAGAAATCGACGTTCGGAAACAGCTTCTTTTCGATGAAATAGGGGTCGTTCAGCGCCATTTCCTCGAGTTGCAGGGCAACCTCGAAAATCGGATCAGTGACGTTCAGTTCCTTCAATACTTCGCGCACGGTTTGCTGCATGACGGCAGCGCGCGGATCGTAATTTTTGTAAACGCGGTGGCCGAAGCCCATCAGGCGAAACGGGTCGTCCTTGTTCTTCGCCCGTTCGATGTAATGCGGGATCCGATCGGGCGTTCCGATTTCGCGAAGCATTTCGAGCGCTGCTTCATTCGCGCCGCCGTGCGCAGGGCCCCACAAGCAAGCAATCCCCGCCGCGATGCAGGCAAAGGGGTTCGCTCCCGATGACCCGGCAAGCCGCACTGTGGATGTCGACGCGTTCTGCTCGTGATCGGCATGGAGAATGAAAATCCGGTCCATCACTTTTTCGATCACCGGATTGATCTCATAAGGCTCGGCCGGGTTGCCGAACGTCATGCGCAAGAAATTGCCGGTGTAGGAAAGGCTGTTCTGCGGATAAATGAACGGGCGCCCCACGCTGTACTGATATGCCATGGCTGCGATCGTCGGCATTTTCGCGATCAGGCGGTGCGATGCGATCATGCGCTGATGCGGATCGGTGATATCGGTCGAGTCATGATAAAAGGCCGACAGCGCGCCGACGACACCGCACATGATTGCCATCGGATGCGCATCGCGACGGAACCCTCGATAGAAAGTGGCCAATTGCTCGTGAAGCATCGTATGGCGCGTGATCGTCGTCGTAAATTTTTCGAGTGTTTCGCCGTCGGGCAGTTCACCGTTCAGCAGCAGATAGCTGACTTCCATGAAGCTCGACTTCTCGGCGAGCTGTCCGATGGGGTAGCCGCGATGAAGCAGAATGCCCGCGTCGCCGTCTATATAGGTTATGGCTGAGTCGCAGCTCGCCGTGCTGGTGAAGCCCGGATCGTAAGTGAACTTGCCCGTTTGTGCATAGAGCTTGCGGATATCGATGACGTCCGGGCCAACACTGCCCGACAGGATGGCATAGCTCTTTTCCTGGTCGCCAAGCATGAGCTTTGCGGTCGTGTCGGACATCAGTCGAACTCCTGTAATATCGTTACGCCGCGCGGTTACGCCCCGCGAGGCAATCGTCAAGCCGACCAAGCACTTCGTCGCGCCCGAGCAGCACCAAAACGTCAAAAATTCCTGGCGATGTGCTGCGTCCCGTCAGCGCCGCACGCAACGGTTGGGCAACTTTGCCAAGGCCCAAAGCAGCATCCTCCGCAACGCGCCGCACAGCTTCTTCGAGCGCGGTCATCGTCCAGTCCGTGAGGGCAGTCAGCGCAGTTTGCGCTTGTGTCAAGATCAACTTGCTCTCCGCCGTCAGCAGCGCTGCGGCACCGGCATCGAGCGCAAGCGGCCGTTTGTCGAACAGAAAGGCAGCGCCTGCCGCCAAATCGTTGATCGACTTGGCGCGCACTTTGAGGACCGGCATCGCCTTTTCGAGCAAGGCGACATCGGCGTCGTCCAATTTCGGCGCTATCAGTGCGGCTAGTCGCGCATCGTCTGCTTCACGCAAATAATGCCCGTTGATGTTTTCAAGCTTTTTGATGTCGAACCGCGATGGCGAGCGACCAACCGCATCGATATCGAACCACGCGATGGCCTGATCTCGGCTAATGATTTCATCGTCGCCATGCCCCCAACCGAGGCGGAGCAGGTAATTCGACAGTGCTTCGGGCAAAACGCCCATCTCGTCGCGATACGCTTCGACGCCGAGCGCGCCGTGGCGTTTCGAAAGCTTCGCGCCGTCCGATCCATGGATCAGCGGAACATGCGCATAGACCGGCTCGGGCCAGCCCAGCCCCCTTATCATCGCCAGTTGGCGGAACGCATTATTGAGATGATCGTCACCGCGAATCACATGCGTGACGCCCATGTCGTGATCGTCGACCACCACCGAAAGCATATAGGTCGGCGTGCCATCGGAGCGCAGCAGGACCATGTCGTCGAGTTCGTCGTTTGCAACCGTGACATCCCCCTGAACACGGTCCGCGATCGTCGTCTGCCCCCCACGCGGCGCGCGAAAACGGATGACGAAAGGTAAATCCGGCGCGTCGCTGCGATCCCGCCACCGGCCATCGTAGCGAAGCGGCAGCTTATTCGCGCGTTGTTCGGCGCGCATCGTTTCGAGCTCGTCGGGTGTTGCGTAGCAGCGATAGGCATGGCCCGCCGCGAGCAGCTGGTTCGCCACGTCGGCGTGACGATCCATCCGCGCGAACTGAAACACTTCAGGCCCGTCCCAATCGAGACCGAGCCAGCGCATGCCATCGAGGATCGCGTCGATTGCCCCCTGTGTCGATCGCGCGCGATCGGTATCTTCGATCCGCAACAAGAATTTTCCGCCGAAATGCCGCGCATATAACCAGTTAAACAGCGCCGTTCGTGCGCCGCCGATGTGCAGAAAGCCGGTCGGGGAAGGCGCAAAGCGAGTCACGACAGTTTCGGTGCTTGCGCTCACGCAGACTTTCTCCAACACTTGTGTCCGGGATGGGCACGATCACTGCACGCGCCTCTAGCATGGGGTTCGCATCGCTTCAAAGGGGGCGGTGGTCGCGCGTCGGCCCGGCGATCGAGGCCTTTCTCGATGCCGAACGCGATCAGCTTGCGCTCTGGCTGCCCGTGGCACTGGGCAGCGGCATCGCTGCCTGGTTCACGCTTGCCGGGCCAGCGCAATGGGCTGCGTGGATGCTTGCGATGGCGGGACTGGCTTGCGGTTCCCGGCTTCTGCCGCGGGGGAGCCGGATGCGCCGTGTGATACTGATTGCGGCACTCGCGTCCTTACTCGGGTGCGGCACGATCTGGGCCCGAGCGACATGGGGTGCGCATAGCGTGCTGCAGCGGCCCGTTGTCGCCACATTCACGGCACGGATCGAACGAGTCGAGGTGCAAACCGCAAAGGACCGCGTGCGGCTGACCGTGGCACCGGTCGACGCGCCTGCTTTGCCCGCGCGCGTCCGGGTGACAGTCGATGATGTTGCGGCGTCTGCCGGGCTGGTCAGTGACGACCGCATATCGTTGCGCGCGCGCCTGGTCGGGCCACCGAATGCCAGCATACCGGGCGGCTTCGATTTCTCACGTGTCGCCTGGTTTCAGGGGCTCGGCGCGACGGGCAAGGCAATCGGGCCGGTGACGCGACTAAGCGGGCGAGCGACCCAGCAGCCGGGCTTTCGCGAGCGCTTGTCTGGGCACATCCGCACACAACTCGATGGCAGTGCGGGCGGCATCGCATCGGCTTTTGCCACCGGCGATCGCGGCGGTATTTCGCCCGAGGACGAAGAAGCAATGCGGGCCAGTGGTTTGACGCATTTGTTGTCCGTCAGTGGCCTGCACGTAACCGCGGTTGTCGGTGCTGCGATTTTCCTATCGCTGCGGCTGTTTGCGCTGAGTTCGTTTCTGGCGCTGCGGCTACCGCTGCTCTTGAT
>JANODH010000311.1:0-3731 GCA_031412595.1 Sphingomonas sp.
AGTTCGTCCATGCCTTCCTTGCCCGCGCCCGACACCGATTGATAGGTCGCCACCACCACGCGCTTGATCGTCGCGTAATCATGAAGCGGCTTCAGCGCGACGACCATTTGCGCCGTCGAGCAATTCGGATTGGCAATGATGTTCTTGCGGGCATAGCCGCTGATGGCTTCGGGATTCACTTCGGGCACGATCAGGGGAACATCGGGGTCCATCCGGTAAAGCGACGAATTGTCGATCACGGTGCACCCGGCAGCAGCGAAGCGCGGTGCGTGGATTTTTGTTGCCGCCGAACCGACAGCAAACAACGCCATGTCCCAACCCGTGGGGTCGAAATTGTCGATATTCTGGACTTTCAGCGTCTTGCCGCTGTCGCCATAATCGACCGTCAACCCCTGGCTGCGCGATGACGCCAGCACGGCAATTTCGTCGGCGGGAAACTCGCGCTCCGCCAGGATGTTGAGCATCTCGCGCCCGACGTTGCCAGTCGCTCCGGCGACTACGATCCGATAACCCATGACGTTCACTCCTGCTGCGCTGCGGCATAGCGCTCAATCGGCTACTGTCCACCCTCGGCAGGTTTCGATTTCACGTTGCGATCGAGAAAGCCAAGAATTGTTCGCCACATGTGGACGCTGACCCCCGACCCCGCGACGCGGTGTGTCTGCCCGGGATAGACCATTGTTTCGAACGGCTTGGCATTTTGTTGCAGCGTTGCCATCAGCGCTGTGGAGTTTTCAAAGACGACATTGTCATCGGCCATGCCGTGGATGAGCAACAACGGGTCAGACATTGCTGTCGCTGTTTCGATCGCGCTGGATTTCTTGTAAGCTGCTGCATCGGCCTGCGGTGTGCCCATGTAGCGCTCGGTGTAATGCGTGTCGTACAGTTCCCACTTGGTCACCGGCGCACCCGACACGCCCGCGGCGAACACGCCGGGCGCACGCTGTAGCAGGCGCAACGTCATATAGCCGCCATAGGACCAGCCATAAACCGCAATGCGCTTGGGGTCGACGAAGTCCTGCGTCTTCAGCCAGTTTACGCCTGAGATTTGATCGTCGACTTCGACACCCGACATCGACCGGTAAATGGCGTCCTCGAACGCCTTGCCACGATCGGGCGTCCCGCGACCGTCGATCGAGAAAACGACCCAGCCTTGCTGCACCAGATACTGCTGTAACGCACCACCCCAATTATTGAGAACCTGCCGCCCGGCACCGGGGCCACCATAAACCTGCACGAATACCGGTGCCTTCGCGCCTGCCGCCAGTTTCGGCTTCAGCAGCTTATAGTGGAGGACAGTGCCGTCTGCTGCCTTGATCGTGCCGAATTCAGGCCGGACGTGCGCCGCGAGAAAGCTCGAATAGGGATGCGCGCCTTCGACTTTGTTTTCTTCGATCCAGCGTTCCTGTTTACCGTCCGCACTCGCAAGAAAGCTTTGATCGGGCTGGACCGGGTTCGATCGCGACACGATCATTTTCGAGGCATCGCGGTTCATCGTCGCCGTGTTCCACCAGTCTGCGTCGCCAAGCGTTTCGATCGCACCGCCATTAAGGCCGATCCGGTAAATATTCTGCTCGATCGGCGTTTCGCGGTTGCCCGTGAACGTCACGCGCCCGCTTTCCCGATCAAGACCAATTACCGCGCGAACGTTCCATTTCCCGCTAGTGAGTTGCGTCCATCTGCCCGCATCGAAACGGTACAAGTGCGAAAAGCCGTCCCGCTCCGACGACCACAGGATGCCACCGTCGTTCAGCGCACGAAAGTTATCGTGCAGGTTCAGCCATGTCTTCGACGTTTCGGTGAAGACAACTGAAGAAGCGCCCGTCTCCGGATTCACCCGCAACAGATCGAGCGTCTTCTGATCACGGCTCTGACGCTGAACATAGAGCGTCTTGCCATCGGGCGCCCAATCGACGCGCGCCAGATAGATGTCCGGGTTCTTGCCGAGGTCGACCTTGATAATCCCGCCGCCGTCGTTCTTCACGATATAAAGATCGACCACGGCATTGGCCGCTCCCGCCCGCGGATAGCGCTGGTCGAAAATCTTCGTGCCATCGGCCCCGATCGCGGCGCGGCTGACAATGGCGACACCGGCTTCGTCGACGCGGGCAACGGCAATCCGGCTGTCATCGGGCGACCACCAGTGCCCCCGCGTGCGATCCATCTCTTCCTGCGCGACGAATTCAGCGACGCCCCAGCTCAGCGTCCCGCCGCCGTCGCGCGTCAATCGTCGTTCGGTGCCGCTGATCGTATCGACAACAAACAGGTTCTGGTCGCGGACGAAGGACACGAAGCCACCCTTCGGGCTGATTGTCGCATCAAGTTCGCCCTGCGGCGTGTTTGTCAGCCGCCGTGTGGCGCCATCGATTGTGGCAAGGAAAAGGTCTCCATCGAGCGGGACCAGCAACGACTTGCCGTCGGGCGCCCAGTCATAGGCCACGATGCCGCGCGTACCGCCGATCCTTGCCCGCTCGCGCTGCATCTTCTCGGCTTCTGAAATTTCGCCGCCACCGAACTTCGTCGAATCCACCAGCATCCGTGCATCACCGCTGGTCGTGTCGACTGCCCACAAGTCATAGCGTTCGCGGTCATCAGCGCGCGCACGCAGGCTCGTGAGCAGCTGGCCGTCTGGCGAGAGCTTCAGACCACGCGGCGTTGGCCCCTGCAGGCTTGGGCTGGCAAAGACGCGCTCGAGCGTCAGTTTCGGTGGTGCCGACTCTTCAGCCATTGCCGATGGTGCAATCGCGATCAGCGCGACCCAAGCAAAATTCTTCATGCACAAGCAGCCCCGTCATCCCAGCGAAGGCCAGAATCTCATGACGTTTCACTGCACATTAAAAACGCGACATGCCAGCCTTCGCTGGCATGACGGCAACAATTTATTCAGCCGGCGTTGACTTTACATCACCGCGCGTATCGCGACGTTCGGCGATACGTGCCGACTTACCGCGACGACCGCGCAGATAATAGAGCTTGGCACGACGCACAGCGCCCTTGCGGACCACTTCGATGCTGTCGATGTTCGGCGAATAAAGCGGAAACACACGTTCGACGCCTTCACCGAATGAAATCTTGCGGACCGTGAAGCTCGATCCCATGCCGCGATTGGCGCGGGCGATGCAGACGCCTTCATAGTTCTGAACACGCGTGCGTTCGCCTTCGACGACTTTTACGCCGACCTTCAGCGTATCGCCGGGGCGGAAATCGGGAATAGCGCGCTTTTCGAGCAGCTTGGCAATGTTTTCAGCTTCGATTGTCTGGATGAGATTCATCTCATTCGTCCTTCATTCTCTGTCGCGCGCCAGAGGCAGGCTGGACCCGAGCGCCGATATGACGCTCCCAAAGGTCCGGTCTGCGTAACCGTGTATCGATTTCGGCCTGTGACTTGCGCCACGCCTTAACCGCCGCATGATCCCCCGATCGCAACACTTGCGGGATCATGCGCCCTTCCCACTCAGCAGGTCGGGTATATTGCGGGTATTCGAGCAGCCCCGTTTCGAAGCTCTCTTCATCCCCACTGGAAGCCGCGCCCATTACGCCGGGAAGCAGCCGGATGCAAGCATCGAGCACGATCATCGCACCCAATTCGCCACCGGACAATATATAGTCGCCGATGCTCACCTGCTCGATCTGCGGCCGCGCCTCGAACAGGCGTTCGTCGAATTCGCGTAACTCTCGAGGCAATGGTTTCAGCCCTGGTGCCTTTCCGGCAAATCCACTCACATCGATCG
>JANODH010000312.1:0-9435 GCA_031412595.1 Sphingomonas sp.
CGATGATCTTTGCCGACCCACCGATGCGGGCGATGTCATCGAGCCGTGGATCGGGCACCGCGACCTGACCAACATTCGGCTCAATCGTGCAAAACGGATAATTCGCCGCCTGTGCCGCCGCTGTCTGCGTGAGCGCATTGAACAACGTTGACTTGCCGACATTGGGCAGTCCGACGATACCGCATTTGAAACCCATAAACTCACCCTCAAATTCTATGCCGTCGATACAACATGAAGAATAAATCGCGTCATTACCCGGCCGGAACATTCATACGTGAAACCGCGTATCGATGGTCCGTCTGGCTTTTCCATCGAAAGCAAACTCTTCTCGAGATTGAGCTTATCCCATGCGCGCGGATCACGTTTCAATTTCGTGGATGTCGTACGCAACTCTGCGCGTCAGGCAGTCGAAGACCGGAACACACGATCAGGCTCGTTGTAAGACATTTGGAGGCGGGCATGTGCGCCAATGTGCATCCCTGTCGTTACGCCAATCAACAAGACAAGCTTCCGCATATTTCGTGTCATCCAATCCGCCCTGTCGCTCACGTCTGCTCCTGTGTTCTCATCGCCACGTTGTTCATAAAACGCACATCGTCACCGTTGGCCAGCCATTCCGCCTCCGCAGCTATCGCACCAAGCAGATGCGCAACATCGTCCACTTCAGCCTTGGCATAGTTCCCCAGCACATGCCCCGTCACGCGATCCTTGTGTCCGGGATGGCCGATGCCAATGCGGACGCGGCGGAAATCCTCGCCAATGTGCGCAACCGTCGAGCGAATGCCATTGTGCCCCGCAGCGCCACCACCCATGCGGACTTTAACTTTGAACGGCGCGAGATCGAGTTCGTCGTAGAACACCGTGACGTCACAGGGTTCGAGTTTATAGAAGCGCATTGCCTCGCCGACGCTGCGGCCGCTGTCGTTCATGAATGTCGCGGGTTTGAGCAGGAGAGTCTTTTCGGTTCCGATGCGCCCTTCGGCGATCAGCCCCTGGAATTTCGATTTCCAGGGGCCGAACCGGTATTCAGATGCAATCACGTCTGCTGCCATGAAGCCGACATTGTGCCGGTGCAGGGCGTAGTCCGCGCCGGGATTGCCGAGGCCAACCCAGAGTTGCACGGTTTTTTAGGACGCCGCTTCTTCGCTTTCCGCCGGGGCATCGTCACTATCGCCTTCGCTCGATTTGAGCGCCGACGGGGCAACGATGGTGGCGATGGTGTAGTCGCGGTCCGTGATCGCCGACGTCACACCCTTGGGCAAAGTCACCGCCGAAATATGAATCGAATCACCGACTTCAAACCCGGTCAGATCGACAGCTATTTCGTCGGGAATTTCAGCTGCATCACAAATCAGTTCCAGCTCATGGCGCACAACGTTCAGAACGCCGCCACGCTTGATCCCGGGCGCTGCCAGTTCATTGATGAAATGTACCGGTACGTTGACAGTGACTTTCGCGTGTTCGGAAATGCGCAAGAAATCAACATGCAACGGGCGGTCGGTCACAGGATGGAACGACACGTCCTTGGGCAGGGTGCGCACATCCTTGCCGCCGATGCCGACCATCACCACCGAGTTCATGAAGTGGCCGGTGTGGAGCGCTTTCATCAGCGCCTTCTCTTCTAAATGAACCGTCGTGGGTTCTTCGTTGTTGCCGTATATAACGGCGGGAACGCGGCCTTCACGACGCAGAGCGCGGGAGGCTCCCTTGCCTGCCCGCTCGCGCGCTTCGGCCGACAAAGTCAGCTGATCGCTCATGTTTAGTCTCCAAATTGCCCGCCACGCCTCCAGGGATGACCATGGTCCGGTTCGCGGCGCCTAAGCGAAAGTCGTCGCAAAGGCAAGTACAGGTCAGCGCGTGGCGAGAAAGACTTTTTCCCCCCGCATCAGATTATACCGGACGCTGTCTTGGCCTTCTGCTGTGAACTCTGTCAGCGAAAAGCCAGCACTGGTAACCCGGTCGCGAAAATCCGCTCCATAATAGCGGATATGGTCATCCTGCCCGTAGTGAAACGTGCGGTCCTCGGCTGTCACGGCGTCGGGATTTTCATAAGTTGTCTGCCACCCTTCAACGATCGGGACCATCAAAACAGCCTGCCCGCCGGGGCGCAAGACCCGCCGCAATTCCGCCAACGCGACGGCATCGTTCACATGCTCGAGAACATGAAGGCAAACCACGCGGTCAAAACTCTCATCGGGGATGTCGAGTGCTTCGATGTTCAATTGGCGGTCAGCCCGTCCCGGTAAAATGTCGCCCGTGACATAATTCACTGGGACCTGCTCGCGAACCATTTTTTCGATCGCCGTCTCAGGCGCAAAGTGAAGGACGTCGCAACCTTCGAAGCTTATGAACGAACGCTGCATCGCCAAAGCCAGCAAACGATAGCGCTCGACAGATGCGCACTGCGGGCAAGCGGAATTAAACCGCATAATCGTCCCGCCGGCATCGAACGAACCCTGATAACCGCAGATATTGCACTCTGCGTGCGGCGCAGCCAGTATCGTCCAGACCGCATTAAGTGCATGCTTGCGAACGCGCGGTTGGCGGAGGCGGTTTCCAAGGCCCAACCACATACGTAAACTGCTCATAGAAAGTCCCTTTTGCCGCGGCCACGAGTGAACAAGGCGCTAAATTTTAATTAGATCAACGACAGTAACCAGCTGCTTAATGAGCCATGGGGAGGTCGAGAGCATCGGCAACAGCTTGATGACGAATTTGGCCCTGCGCGACATTTAGGCCTCCTGCCAAATGCAGATCAGCTTTCATTGCCGCCGTCGCGCCCATGTTCGCGAGGCGAACGACAAACGGGAGCGTAGCGTTGTTCAAGGCAAAAGCCGATGTTCGTGCGACGGCTCCTGGCATATTTGCAACACAATAATGAATGATGCCATCGACGGTAAACACGGGATCATCATGTGTGGTTGCATGGCTGGTCTCGAAACAGCCGCCCTGGTCAATGGCAATGTCGACGAGAACTGAACCGCGTTTCATCGTTTTAAGCATATCACGCGTGACAAGTTTCGGCGCGGCAGCACCCGGCACGAGCACGGCACCGATGACCAAGTGCGCTTTGGCCACTGCTGCTGCAACTGCGGCTTTCGATGCGTACGCCGTTTTGATCTGCGACGAGAAAAACATGTCGAGTTCGGCAAGGCGGTCCATATTAATATCGTAGATCGTCACGTCGGCGCGCATTCCAACTGCCATTTGGGCAACGTTAACACCCGAAACACCACCGCCAAGGATCGCGACACGAGCAGGGGCAACGCCTGGAACGCCGCCCAGCAGCACTCCACGACCACCCTGTTCCTTTTCCAGATAATGCGCCCCGACTTGGACCGACATGCGGCCTGCAACCTCGGACATCGGCTTCAACAGAGGCAATTGCCCGGATTGCGACGTTACCGTTTCATACGCAATGCAGGTGGCGCCGGACTTCATCAGCCCCTCGGCCTGTGGTTTGTCTGCCGCAAGGTGCAAATAAGTGAAAAGCGTGTGATGGGGACGCAACATCGCGATTTCGCTGGCCTGCGGCTCTTTAACCTTCACGATCATGTCGGCCGCAGCAAACACTTCGGAAGCGTTCGGCATAATGCGCGCGCCCGCATCCATGTAGTCCCGATCACTGAAGTCGATACCGTTCCCTGCCAGTGCTTCGACGACAACGTCGTGGCCCTGTGCAGTCAGTTCGGCGACCGACGCTGGGGTGAGACCAACCCGGTATTCATGGTTTTTAATTTCCTTCGGTACGCCGACACGCATCGTTGTTATCCTTGTAAGAAAGTTGCGTGCTTCTAGCGATTGTTTGGCCTCTTGTCTTCAATTGCCTGCCATTGCGCGAAGTGCTAGGCGCGCGGCCCGGCCCTCGCTAGAGCGGTTTGTAGATTTTGGCGAAAGGCTGGTTTTCGGCTTTATGGCAATAACAGAAAGCGCGACAGCCGCGCATGACGATGACGAAAGCCAAGGCCACCGGATCGAAGGTGGACTAGGAAAACTAGCCCTCGGGGCAATCGGCGTCGTCTTTGGTGATATCGGGACGTCGCCTCTTTACGCCATGAAGGAAACCTTCGTCGGCCACCATCCGCTTGCGGTCGACCAACTCCATATTTTTGGCGTTCTCAGTCTCGTATTTTGGTCGCTGATGCTCATCGTCACGGTCAAATATATCATGATCGTGCTTGCTGCCGACAATAAAGGTGAGGGCGGAAGCATGGCGCTGCTGGCGTTGATCAGCCGCAAAACCGGTGGCGGCGCGCGATCGGGCCTGCTCGTCATGCTTGCTGTGTTGGCAACGGCACTGTTTTTCGGCGATGCGATGATTACGCCGGCGATGTCGGTTCTGTCTGCCGTTGAGGGTCTGACAGTCGTCGATGCGCGTTTCAGCAGCTTTGTGATGCCGATTGCCATTGGGATTCTCGTCGGTCTCTTCATGGTGCAATCGCGCGGAACCGAGGCAATAAGCCGCTATTTCGGTCCTATTATTCTCGTCTACTTTCTGACTCTTGCTGTGCTGGGAGTCATAAATCTGGTGCAGCGCCCTGAAGTGCTGATGGCGCTATCGCCATATTATGCTTATATGTTCTTTATCAACGATCCCATGCTCGCGTTTCTAGCGCTCGGTTCGATCGTACTAGCTGTTACAGGTGCGGAAGCACTCTATGCCGATATGGGTCATTTCGGCAGACGGCCTATTACATTTGCTTGGCTCTGGGTGGTCGCGCCGGGGCTGATGCTCAACTACCTCGGTCAAGCTGCATTGTTGATGCGCGACCCGTCCGCTGCTTCGAATCCGTTCTTTCTTATGGCGCCCGAAGAATTTCGCCTGCCCCTCGTAATCGTCGCAACGCTCGCAACGATCATCGCCAGTCAATCGATGATAACCGGCGCCTTCTCCGTTGTTCAGCAATCTGTACAGCTCGGGATGATGCCACGCCTAAAAATTGAACACACAAGCGCGTCAGCTGCCGGGCAGATTTACGTGCCGGTTGTAAACTGGGCGCTGATGATTCTCGTGATTCTGCTGGTTGTTCTCTTCCAGAAATCCAGCAACCTTGCGGCCGCCTATGGCATTGCTGTCATGGGAACGATGTTCATTTCGACGATAATGATCGGCGTGCTGATGGCAAAAGTGTGGAACTGGCCAAAATGGCGGGTTGCACTCGTGATCGGCGTTTTTCTCGTCGTCGACGGTGCCTATCTTGCGTCCAACCTGATAAAAGTTCCCCAGGGTGGATGGCTGCCGCTCCTCGTTGCAGCGATCATCTGCGTGTTGTTGACGACCTGGGCGACCGGGCGAACCCTGATGATGGCGCGTCTGCGGGAGGCTGCCATGCCAATAAAAGTGTTTATTTCGTCGGCAGCAAGCTCAGCAACCCGCGTTCCGGGCACTGCCGTGTTCATGACGTCGACACCCGAAGGCGTGCCGCATGCGCTGCTCCACAATCTCAAGCATAACAAAGTGCTGCATGAGCGGATCATCCTGCTGACTGTCAAAATCGCTGACATGCCCTATGTCGAGGATGACACACGTTGCCGACTTGAGGATTTGGGCGAGGGCTTTCACCGCCTCGTGATCAAATATGGCTTCATGCAGGAACCCGACGTGCCCGCAGCCCTGGCGCGACTGACCGGCTGCGGTCCGGCGTTCAAGATGATGGACACGAGCTTCTTTCTCGCGCGGCAGACTTTGCTACCCTCATCACGTCCCGGCATGGCAATCTGGCGCGAAAAGCTGTTTGCGTGGATGTTGCGGAATGCTGAAAGTGCGATGGAGTTCTTCCGTTTGCCGACGAACCGTGTCGTCGAGCTCGGCAGCCAAGTCGAAATCTAAGGCACAAATGCCGAATGCCCGGATCACTTTCGTGACCCGGGCACCCGCATGACGATCATGTCGTCAGCCCCCTTTTGAATTCGCCCCGTCTGCAACGTCACCTCGGGTGCGAGCCCGGGTTTCGGAGCCAGTGCGCTCCCTGAACCGTGGCTGTTGCCGTTCGTTTCAGTGATATGACGCTAGGGAAGGCCTGCTGACTTGCCAACAACTTCACCTACAAGCCACAACGATTTGGTGACACCTGTGCTCATTGCGCCACAGCCGACGCGTGTTGCCAGCCCACATCGGCATCCTTAAGGCAACAGCAGCATGTTCCTGTCCTCCTATGAACGTATGATCGCTCGCCGATACCTGCTTCCCGGCAAGGGCGAGGGGTTCATTTTTCTCGTCGCTTCGATCAGCCTCGTCGCGGTCATGCTTGGCGTTGCGGCACTGATCATCGTGATGAGCGTGATGAATGGTTTCCGCGCGGAACTCTTCGACAAAATTGTCGGGCTTAATGGTCATGCCGTTATTCAGGGTTATGGTGGTCGCTTGCCCGAATGGCGCGAGATTATTTCGGCGGCACAGAAAACGCCGGGCGTCACCTCGGCAACGCCGCTGATTGAACAGCCGCTGATGGCCAGCAACGATGGTCGTGTCGAAGGTGTGATTACGCGCGGCATGCGCGTCGAGGACATCCGCAACAATCCGACACTCAAATCCAAAATTCTTCGGGGAAACTTGAACGAACTTGTTCCTGGCGCCGGCAATGTTGCGTTGGGCGCTCGCCTTGCCGAAGCCATCGGTGCGCAAGTCGGTGGGCAAATTTCGCTGATCAACCCGGCCGGGCAAGCGACACCGATGGGCACTGTGCCCCGGATCGTGAGCTACCGCGTGGCGGCGATTATTGAAATCGGCGTTTATGATTACGACAAAGCGTTTGTCGTCATGCCGATCGAGGATGCGCAAACATTGCTGCTCCTTGGGGACGCAGTGGGGATGGTCGAGATCGAAACAACCGATCCCGATGATGTCGGGAGCATCCTATCACCGCTGTTGCCGATTATCGGGGACAAGGGGGTCATTACAGACTGGCGCCAAATGAACGCCTCGCTCTTTGAAGCGCTTGCGGTCGAGCGCGTCGCTATGTTCGTGGTTCTGTCGATCATCATTCTGGTCGCTGTGTTCAACATCCTGTCGTCGCTGATCATGCTGGTGCGCGCAAAAACGCGGGACATTGCGATATAGCGGACGATGGGCGCTGCGCGTGGATCGATGATCCGGATCTTTGTCGTCGTTGGCGTAACGATCGGGGCGCTCGGCACGATTGCCGGGCTGCTTCTCGGCTTCGTTTTTCTGTTTTTCCGCCAATCGGTGGTGAATTTTGTACAGGTCGTGACGGGGCAGAACCTTTGGGATCCATCGATTCGGTTTTTGACAGAATTGCCATCTAAAACAGACCCGCTCGAAGTTGTCGGCATCACGCTTATGGCACTCTTGTTCAGTTTCCTCGCAACACTTTATCCCGCGTTCAAGGCTGCAAGCACAGACCCGGTTCAAGTCCTGCGTTATGAGTAACGTACTGTCGGTCGCTGATTTGCAGCGTAAGTTTACACAAGGGACGCAGACAATTCATGTCCTTCGTGGAGTCGATCTGGACATAGCGGCCGGCGAAATCGTCGCGTTGCTCGGGCCATCTGGATCGGGAAAGTCGACGCTTTTGCAGGCAGTTGGCTTGCTTGAAGGCGGGTTCGAGGGATCAATCCGCATCGCGGGCGAGGAAGTTTCGCAACTGAGTGCAGACGGCAGAACGCGTGTCCGTCGACAGGCTATCGGTTTCGTATATCAGTTTCATCATCTCCTCCCTGACTTCGATGCCATCGAAAACGTCATTTTACCGCAATTGATCTACGGCACGGGACGTGACGCAGCCGAGATGCGCGCGGCAAGCTTGCTCAGCACATTAGGACTGTCCAATCGGTTGACCCACCGGCCTTCACAACTCTCAGGCGGTGAGCAACAGCGCGTCGCTGTAGCGCGAGCGCTCGCCAACAAACCGGCGCTCGTTTTGGCCGACGAACCAACGGGGAATCTCGACGAGGCAACAGCAGACATCGTGTTTGCGGAATTTTTGAAGCTTGTCCGCGATGAAGAGTCGTCGGCACTGGTTGCGACACACAACGAGCGGATTGCCTCAAAGATGGATCGCGTCCTTCGCCTGCATGATGGACACATAAACTAAGGAAGCGGTGCTCGCTTCTTGGCAAGTACTGCATCGATACGGGACTTTGCTGCATTGAACTTGAGACTATCGACCGTTTGGAACTGAGAAACAAACTGACGCTCGGTCAAACCTTCTGCCAACGCGAGTGCGCGCACGGGCAGCAGATATTCGGCAGTTGCGGCGCTTAGATTTAGCGCAGTCTCATTGGCTGTTTGAGGATCACTCGCCAGACGTGCAAACGCCAGGCCGGCACGGTCGGCTGCAAGATCGACAAACGAAAAACCAGATCCGCCCGGACGACTGTCCGACAGTTCTTTCCATTCGCCCATCGCGCGGCCGACATCGGCACCCAGCGCAACAGCCAATGCGGCGGATAGTGCCCAATGGTTGGCAAGGTCGGTACGTCCTGCCAGCACGACACCGCCACTTTGTCCCCGGCACTTGCGAGCCCGTTGCGTGGCGTCACCAGCAAGTCGTCCAGCATCGAGCGATGTTGTGTACATGGCGAGCGCAACGAAAGCAGCGCGGTTTTGCGCCACAATTGGATATTGAGACGATCGGCTCCCAAAGGCGCGCCGGACATGGACTGCTAAATCGGTTGTTTGTGTTGTCCGGTTGTCAGAGACAAGTCGGCAATAGATCGCGGCGGTCAACGCAGCATCGACTGGTTGGCTGCCAAAGCTGGAGATATCTTTTGCAAACGCGCCGCTGAGCGGCATACGGATGGCAACCTGTACAGACGTCGTGTCGAGACGCACCGAACGAACCAGATCATGAAGCGGCGGGACGTCAACACCGCGACGGCGCGCAACATCGATCACGCCCCCAATCACCCATCGACTAAGGCGCGAACCGAGGCGTAAGTCGCCGATACGCAAATTCGCTGGCGGAAAGCCCGCTGGGTTTGGCGCGATATCGACTTGCATATTGAGCCAAAATACCCCGTATTGTTTACTCGATCGGAGGATCACCGCCTTGTCGACAATCGATGCATCGACCTGCCCAAATTTCTCAAGCGCGCTGATAAGAACGCTTGCACTCGCCAGATCTGCTTCCGTCAATCGGATCGATGCCTGTCCTGCATTACCACGGAGTTGTGACCGAATTTGCTCGACCTGTTGCCGAACCAGCACAACTTGTTGAGCAGTGGGGGCGGGACGTTCCGTTACCGTGGGCGAAAAATCAACAGCGAGGACAATCAAGATGCAGAGCAGCGCAATGAGGACTCGCAGCGATAAGCGCCGAAACTTTCTTGCGCGCGATGATGGGGGCGTGACCGGCACGATCAAATGATCCATATCGTTGCGGGGATGAATTGGAGAGCATGCGATGAGCGTTCATGATTACACGGTCAAGAAGGCAGATGGGTCTCCGCTCGATTTGAAAACGCTCGATGGAC